>DASPSM010000286.1:0-9702 GCA_035623955.1 Planctomycetaceae bacterium | reverse complement strand
GCCAGGCCGCCGATTGCGTCGAAGCCTCCCTCTTTGATCTCCTCGTAGATGACTTCGCCGATCAGCCACGCTCCCTCGGGCTTCAATTCGACCTTTTTGCCGTCGAAGTAAAAGTCGCTGACTTTCCCAGAGGCGAGCTTGAATTGGCCATGCTTGTACGCATGCTCGTGGAGAAGGGAGAGCAACCTTCTCCGCGTTCCGGTTGGCGTCTTTTCGCTCATTTTTCAAATCCTCTGGTATTGGTTCCGTCCTGAATCCGCTCCCTACAAGGGATCGTGGCACAGCCAAACCGCTCGTACAAGGGGTCGGGCTGGCCTTCCCGTGCGAGTTAGGCAAGGTTGTTCGAGCGGTCGATCACTCAGATATCCAGGTTCCGCACGTCGAGCGCGTGCTTCTCGATGAAGTCGCGGCGGGGTTCCACGTGGTCGCCCATCAGCACGCGGAAGATCTCATCGGCCGCGGCGGCGTCTTCCATCGTCACCTTCAGCAGCACGCGCTTGGCCGGGTCCATGGTCGTGTCCCACAGGTCCTCGGGATCCATTTCGCCCAGCCCCTTGAAGCGCGTGACCTTTCGCCCGCGCTCGCCGATTTTTCGCAGCTTGGGCAAAAGCTCGCGGAGGCTGGAGAGCGGCACCGTCGCGTCGTCCTTGTGGATCCGCTGCGGGTAGATCGGCTCGCCGTTGCGATGGCCGGCCGGAACAAAATCGGCCAGGGTGATGCCGTACGGCTTGAGAGCCGCCAGCGCGCGGTTGATGACCCGCACCTCGTGCAAATCGACGACTTGCAATCGCGTGTCGGCATGCGGTTCCGCGTGGCCGTTCTTGCCCGCTTGCGGGCGCGAGCCGGCGGAGACCGTCTCGTCGTCGGCGATCTCGAACTGCTCGCCGCGCTTGGCCTCTTCCTCGGCCAGGAACTTGTCGAGCTGGTCCTTGTCGGCAAACCAGTGCTCTTCGCGGCCGACGAAGACGCGGTACCGCGGCAACAGGCCCTCGGGCGATTTGTGATGCGTGACGAGCCAATGCAGCTCGATGCCGCGGCGTTCCAGCGTCTCCAGCGGTTCCTCGAGCTGCCCGATGAGCGCGATCAGCTCCTGCAGCGGCTTGTCCTTGAACCGGCGCGGCTGGCCGTCGGAGAATTCAAGCTCGGTGTCGGCCGAGCCCAGCTGCAAGAGCTCGCCGTTCATCTCCTCGTGCGTCTGCACGTAGCGGACGGTCTTTTTCTGCGTGACTTTGTAGAGCGGCGGCTGCGCGATGTAGACGCAGCCCTGCTCGACCAGCTCGCGCAGGTGGCGGAAGATGAACGTCAACAAGAGCGTGCGGATGTGGCTGCCGTCGATGTCGGCATCGGTCATCAGCACGAGCTTGCCGTAGCGGCGCTTGGTGACATCTTCCAGCTGGGCTCCCGGCGGCACGCCGACCGCCTTGAAGATGTTGAGGATCTCCTCGTTGTCGAGCACCTTGACGAGCTGCGCCTTTTCGACGTTGAGGATTTTGCCCCGCAGCGGCAGGATCGCCTGAATGCTCGAGTCGCGGCCCGTGTCGGCCGACCCGCCGGCCGAGTCCCCCTCCACCAGGTACAGCTCGGTGAGCGACAGCTCGCGGCTGCGGCAGTCGCGAAGTTTCTCGGGCAATCCGCTCGAGGTGAGCTGCCCTTTGCGTCGGACCATTTCGCGGGCTTTTCTCGCGGCTTCGCGGGCCTCGGCGGCGCGCAGGCCCTTGGCGGCGATCAGCTTGGCGGCCGAGGGATTCTCCTCGAAGAACCGGTTGAGTCCGTCGTTGACGACCGAGGTGACGATCCCTTCGACCTCGCTGTTGCCGAGCTTGGTCTTCGTCTGCCCCTCGAACTGCGGGTCCGGAAGGCGGACGGAAATCACCGCGGTCAGCCCCTCGCGGAAGTCGTCGCCTTGCGGGGCGAAGTCTTTGAACAGGTTCTCGCGCTTGCCGTAGTTGTTGATGGCCCGCGTGAGCGCGCTGCGGAACCCGCTTAAATGCGTGCCCCCTTCGATATTGCCGATATTGTTGGCAAAGGCGCGCACGTTTTCGGAGTAGCCGTCGTTGTATTGCAGCGCGACGCGGACCTCGGTCTGATCGACGCTCCCCTCGATGCGAATGACGTCGGGCGTGAGGGGCGTCTCGGTGCGGTTGAGGTGCTTGACGAACTCGACGATGCCGTCGGAGTACTGGAAATCGTCCGACTGCCCGGTTCGTTCATCCGAGATGAGGATCCGCGTGCCGGGAGTGAGGAAGGCCAGCTCTTGCAGCCGCTTGTGCAGCACGTCGTAGCTGAAGCGGGCGTCGGGGAAGATCTGCGGGTCGGGCTTGAACGTGATTTTGGTCCCCGTGCGGTCGCTCTTGCCGAGCTGCTTGAGGCCGCTCATCACAACGCCGCGGGCAAAGTCCATCGTCCAGACGTGCCCTTCGCGGCGGACCTCGGCCTCGAGCCACTCGGAGAGGGCATTGACGGCCGTGACGCCGATCCCATGCAGCCCGCCGGTCCCCGTCTTGTAGCCGCTGGTGCGGTCGAACTTGCCCCCGGCGTGAATTTCAGTCAGCACCACTTCGAGCGCCGAGCGGTTCTCCATGTCCGGCATGGCTCCGACCGGAATCCCGCGGCCGTCGTCGGTGACGGTGCAGCTGCCGTCGGCATTGATGCGGACGATGATCACCGAGGCGAAGCCGTTGACCGCTTCGTCGATGCTGTTGTCGACGACTTCGTAGACGAGGTGATGCAGGCCGCGCGGGGTGGTGTCCCCGATGTACATCGCGGGGCGCTTGCGGATCCCCTCGATCCCCTCGAGCACGCGGATATCGCTGGCGTCGTAAGCGGGGTCGTTGTGAGTCTGGCCCAGATCGCCGGAATCGGCCTTTGGTGAGGGGTCGGGGGTTGCGTCGTTCTGTTTTGGATCGGAACTCAAAATAATCCCTCGAGGCTGGCTGGGGTCGAACCGCTGCGGTTCGCTGCCAGGTCACAAAGACTGGGGGCTCGCAGCGCTCGACCCCGGCCACCCTTCTTTGAACTTGCTTCGATCGCTGTCCCTATTCGATCTCTGTCTTTGTTCGATTACCGTTTTGATTCGATTACGGTGACGAGAGATTCCCTCTCATCACGAATTTCAAATCGCGAATTCTCAACTCGGGATGCTCGCGGGCAAAGGCCGCCAGCAACGTCGACTTGTGAAAGGCCGCCAGTTCCGTCAGCAAGGGCGAATTTCCCACCGCCACTTGGAGCACGCCTCGGCGAATTCCGACGACTTTCGTTCCGCTGGCAACCGACGAACCCGCAATCCTTGTCCAAGCCTCTGCCAGTTGTGCGTTCCCGCGAACGCGAGCCCAACCTCGCAGTGCGATCAAGTCCGTGACTGCCTGCGAGAGGCGGTCGGGAAGTTTGGCCCGTCCGTGAGTCATCGATCCCTCTAACAACAATCCATCGCGGTAATCTGTCGGTGAGCGTTCCCTGTCACCGATCCGTCACGTTTATCGGTCCCTCGAGAGGGGCATCACGACGTAGGTGTACGCGTCGTCGGTGCGGAACACGGCAGCGCTCTCCGCGTCGATCAGCTCCAGCCGGATCGTTCTCTCCGGTTCGAGCACGCGGAGAAAGTCGGCGATAAACCGCGGATCGAACAAGATCGCCAGCTCGCTCCCCTCGCAGCTGATTGGCAACTGGATCACCGACTGCCCGACGTCGGCCGACTTGCTCGTCAGCGTCAAGAGCCCCGACGTGAACTTGAAGTCGACGCCGCGGCTGTCCTCTTCCGTCACGATCTGGGCCTGGCGGATCGCCGAGTAAAACGGACCGACGAGCAGTTCGATCGACCGCTCGGCCTTCGCGGGGATCACGTCGCGGTATTTCGGAAAGCGGCCTTCGACCAGCCGGCTGTAGATGGTCGAGCTGCCAACCTTCACCAATGCCTCGTTGGGATGCACGGCGAGCAGGGCTTCGCTCTCGGCGTCCGGGATGCTGCGCTCGATCAGCGACAGGGCCTTGGTCGGAATGACGGGAGCCTGATTTTCGGATCGCGCTCCCTGATTGCGGCACGTCGTCTCAAACACGGCCAGCCGACGAGTGTCGGTGGCAGCGAAGGTGATCTTGTCGCCGGTGAGTTCCAGTTGCACGCCCCCCAGAGCGTAGCGCGAGCTTTCCGCGTCGGTGGCAAACGTTGTGCGGCGGATCGCGTCTTTGAGCGCCTTGCCGGGAATGGCGGCATACCGATCTTCATCGAACTCGGCGACCGGCGGGAATTCACTGGGATCCTGAGCGGAAAGGCGAAACTCGCTCTTGTCGCTCTTGATCCAGACGGCATCATCGCTGACCGACAGATCGACCGAGTCTTCGCCCAGCTCGCGAATGATGGCGGTCACGCGCGCGGCCGGCAGGAGCGTCTGCCCTTCGCGCTCGATTTCGACGCCCGGGATCTCATAGCGAACGCCCACCTCGGCATCGGTTCCCAGCAACGTGGCCTTGCCGCTGGCGACCTCCAGTTTGATGTTTTTGAGGACTTCCTTGGGAGTTCGCGAGGGGACAACGCCGCTGACGACTTGCAGGGCAGCCGCCAATGCCGGACGGTGGCAGTGCAGTTTCATGTTGGTGGGACCATCCTAATTCTTGTTCGCGCAACAGAAGCGCAAGGGGCCGTCGGACAGGTGCAAATTCGCCGCGCGAAGCAGGCAATCCGTTCTCTGATTTTCGAATTGAAATTATAAGATTTCGTAGTCGTAGCAGCAACGAACAATGGCGTCGAAAAGTCCCGGAAACTGGAATCCTAAGTCTTTATTTGCCATAGCCTTGTGAATCGACTTGTCCCGCACCGCAGAGGTGAGGAGCGTGTCGAAAACCAGTTCGCTGCCCAAGGAGAAAATGACGGAAAAATAAGGTGTTTTTCGGACTGATTCGCCGCGTCCTCAACCGCAAAAAACTGCGCGTCCAAAGGCCGTCAAACTTTCAGCAGACAATTCACACGTTGGAGCCAATAAGGTTTGAGCACGCACTCTCAGCAGCGCCGCAGCGTCCGGCGCAAGCGGTCGACATCGCGCGCGAGCGCTGTGTCGTTCGCGAGCAGAGTTCGCGTGCGACGGCAGGCGTGAACGACGGTCGTGTGATTCTGGCGGCCGAAGAACCGCGCGATTTGTCCCGCGCTTTGCCCGCTCAGCTCGCGGGACAAAAGCATCGCGATCTGCCGCGGAAGCATCGGCCGCTTCGGCCGGCCCCAGGAGCGCAATTCCGAGACCGGCAACTTGAAAAACTCGGCGACCGCACTCGCGATTTTCGACAAAGGCACCTCGCGCGCCGGGCCGGATGACTTGAGGTGAGCTCGCAGCAACGAGTCGTCGGAGTCGGAACGGTCGTTTCGCGAGCGCAGCTCGAGATCGACCAGCGCGGCCAGCAGCTCGCGCGGCGTCCCCGGTCCTTCCTCGCCAAGCACCGCGGCGGCTTGCGCCGAAAGCGGAATCTGACGCGACGCCGCCACATGTTTCGCGAAGCCCAGACGGCTCGTGCGGCCCAGCAGCTCCAGCGGCACGCACAGCCCGCCGCGCAGGCGGTTAGTCAGGCGGGGCAGCATCTTTTCGAGTCCGCCCGGCCGCGACGCGCATGTGATCAGAGCCCGATGTCCGGCGCGCTTCAGCTCGTCGAGGATCGTGATGAGCATGCGTTGCGCGGGAATGCGGCCCTGCAGCGGCGCCAAATCCTCGAGCACCAGAAGGTCTGCCCCCGCGTATTGCTCCTGAAACTCGACTCGATCCTGCCGCGAGAACGCCCGGCTCAGCGCGGCAAGGAACTCGGCGGTCGTCTCGCACACGACTTTGCGACGCGGACTTTTGCGGCGGGCCTCGCGGACAAAATGCCGCACGAGGTGCGATTTGCCAATGCCGGCGGGCCCGTAGAGATACACGAGCCAGACGCCGTCGTCTTCCCGCGCGGCGAGCAGCCGACTGGCCGCCGAGTGCGCTAGCCGGTTCTCCTTGAGCAGCAGCAGCGGCTCGTTGGCGGAAAGCGACGGGCGATCGGAGTTTTCTTTCGGCCGGGCCATGAGCTTCGTGCCCCCGTGCCCTCATCCTGGATTCGGGCCGATCGGTTCGGGTCGACGGATTGAGCGGCGGAACTCGGCGCGAGCGTCGCCGTTGTGGGCCGCGCGTAACCGGCCGACCGTTTGTGCAATTCGCTTTACGGCGTCGTCGATCTCGTCGTCCGTATTCTCAAACGAAAGGCTGAAACGAACCGACGAAGCCACGATTTCGGGAGGGCAACCCATCGCGACGAGCGCCGGAGCCGGCTCCACTGATCCGCTCGCGCAAGTGCTGCCGAGCGAGCAGGAGACACCGGCCAGATCGAGCGCGACGAAGAGCGCCTCGCCCTCGAGGCCCGGAAACGCGATGTTCAGCGTGTTGCACAGCCGGTGCTGCACGGATCCGTTGATGACGACCGGATCACAGGCCGATTTCAGTCCCCGCTCGAGACGATCACGCAGGCTGCGGACGTGAAGATCGCGTTGCGTTTGTTCCGCTCGCCAGCGCTCGAGCGCGACGGCCATCCCGACGGCCAGCGCGACCGGTTCGGTCCCCGCCCGACGATCCGCCTCTTGATGCCCACCCAGTTGCCGCGGTCGCAGCGTGACGCCTTCCTTTAGTAAGAGGGCGCCGATGCCGCGCGGCCCGTGAAACTTGTGGGCCCCTAGCGACAGCGCGGTCGCGCCGAGGGCCTGAAAATCGACCGGAATCTTGCCGACCGCTTGCACCGCGTCCAGATGCAACGAAATCCCGCGCTCTCGGCATTTTTCGGCAAGGGGCAAGACGTCCTGCACAACCCCCGTTTCGTTGTGCGCGAGAATCACCGTCGCCAGGCCGATGTTTCCCCAAGGAAGTTCGTCCAACCGTTCGATTCGGATTCGTCCCTCGCGATCGACGTCGAGAAACTGCAGTTTCCAGCCCCGCTCCTGCAGGCGCAAGCACGATTGGCGAACGGCCGGATGTTCCCCAGCTGTCAGGAGCACCGTTGCCGGTCGCTGTCGCGCGAGGCCGAGGATCGCCAGGTTGATCGCCTCGGTGCCCCCACTCGTGAAGATGACTTCCTTGGGGCTGGCGTTCAGAATCGCCGCAATTTTTTCCCGCGCGTCTTCGAGCGCGCGTCGTGCGGTGCGACCTTCCGCATGCCGGCTGCCCGGGTTGCCATAGCTTTCGCGCCAATGGCGCGCAATGGCCTCCACCACTTCAGGCAGCGGGCGCGTGGTCGAATTGTGATCGAGGAAAATGCGCGCCATGCCGATTCTCAACGAGCGTGATCACTTTCGCGCGACGCTCGACTGGATGCGTTCGACGATCGCCGTGCCGACCTCGGTAGTCGTCGAGGTGCCGCCGAGATCAGCCGTACGCGGACCGGACCCGGCAAGCAGACTGGCGACAGCCGCATTGATGGCAGCCGCGGCTGCGGCGAGTTCGAGGTGTTCCAGCATCATACCGGCCGAGAGGATCGCGGCAAGCGGATTCGCGATGCCAAGCCCCGCGATGTCGGGCGCCGAACCGTGCACCGGCTCGAACATGCTCGGATGTCGCCGCGTCGGATCGAGATTCGCGCTCGCGGCCAACCCCATGCTGCCAACGAGAATCGCCGCCAGGTCGGTCAGAATATCACCGAAGAGATTGCTCGCCACCACGACGTCGAACGCCTCAGGCCGGCGGACAAAGTCCATGACGGCCCGGTCGACGAGCAATGACTCGGTGGCGATCTCGGGAAATTCGCTCGCGATCGCGGCGAAGACCTCGTCCCACAAGACCATCCCGTAGCCTTGAGCGTTGCTTTTGGTGACCGAGGCGATCCGTTTGCGTGGCCGGGATCGCGCTTTCTCGAACGCCGCCCGGATGATCCGTTCGCACCCGCGCCGCGTGAAGACCGACGTTTGGATCGCGACTTCCTCGGGCGTTCCCTGGTACAAGCGTCCGCCGACATTCGCGTATTCGCCCTCGGTGTTTTCGCGGAAGACAACGAGGTCGATCGAGCCTGGCGGCTTATGCGAGAGCGGACTCTCAACGCCCGGATACAGATAAGCCGGCCGCACGCAGACGCACTGATCGAATCGCCGCCGAATCGGCAGCAGCAAACCGTTGAGCGTCGCGTGATCCTGGACGCGGGGATGCCCCACCGCCCCCAGCAGAATGGCGTCGTGCCGGGCGAGCTGGTCGAGGAAGTCGAGAGGTGCCATCCGGTTATGGGCGAAATAGTAGTCGCTGCCCCAGGGGTATTCGGTCCATTTGAAAACTGCGTCCGAGCCTCGAATGGCCGCTTCGACCGCCCGAATGGCTTCGCGAGTGACCTCGGGCCCAATCCCATCCCCGGCGATGACGGCAACGTCGAAAGTCCGCGGCATGGCGAGTTTCCGATTCGAATCGATGAAGAAAGCCCACCGGCAAGCGACCGGTGGGCTTCGCAGGAGTTACCTCGATACAAAATGCAGGTCAGCCGGCGTCCGGCGTCTTCCGCTTCGACTGCCAGATGGCCCACGCCAGACCGACGACGCAGATCACGATCACAATCCAATACATTGCGTCGGGTTGCTTCGCCTCCACGTGCACATCGACCAACCCGAGATTCTTGACCATCTTCGTGTCGTAAGGCAGCACCAGGCCGATGATCAACAGGCTGACCATGTTCATGACCTTGATCAGCGGATTGATCGCGGGACCAGCCGTGTCCTTGAGCGGATCCCCCACGGTGTCGCCGGTGATGGCTGCCTTGTGCTTCTCGCTTCCTTTGCCCGTATTGCGCTCGAAGTCGACCGGTTCATCTTCGATGGTCTTCTTCGCGTTATCCCAGGCCCCGCCGGCATTGGCCATAAAGACAGCCAGCAGCTGGCCGGAAACGATCATTCCCCCGAGGAAGCCTGCCAGTCCAATGGTTCCAAGCCCGAAGCCGACCAACAGCGGCACGAGCAGGGCCAAGAGTCCGGGGCCGACGAGCTCCTTTTGAGCGGCCGCCGTGCAGATGTCGACCACGCGTCCGTAATCGGGCCTCTTTGTCCCCTCCCAGATCGCCTTGTCGCGGAACTGGGCCCGGCACTCGTTCACGATCAGGAACGCGGCCCGGCCCACCGCGCGAATCGTCATCGAGCTGAACAGGAACGGCACCGCGCCGCCGATCAGCATGCCGACGAACAGCGTGGGGGCGGAAATCGTCAGCGAAGAGGCGACCGTCTCGTAGACATCGCTCGAGATGAAAGAGCTTTCGCCCTGGCCCCCCGAGCCGACCGACACAATGAAGCTGTTGAACAACGACACGGCCGCGATCACGGCCGAACCGATGGCGATTCCCTTGGTGATGGCTTTGGTGGTGTTGCCCACCGCGTCCAGGTCGGAGAGGATCTGACGGGCCGTCTTGTAGTTTTGCTCGCCCATTTGGGCCTTGTCGTAGCCCATTTCGCCGATGCCGTTGGCGTTGTCGGCGACTGGCCCGAAGACGTCCATCGAAATGGTGTTGCCGGTCAGCGTCAACATGCCAATGCCGCACATGGCGACACCGAAGGCGACAAATGTCGCATTTGTGCCCGTATACACCAGCACGCTCGCGAGAATCGAGCCGACAATGATGATGACGGCCGCCACCGTGCTCTCATAACCGACGGCGAATCCCTGGATGATGTTGGTGGCGTGACCGGTCGAGCAGTTTCTCGCCAGGCTTTGCACCGGATCGAACTCCGTACCGGTGTAGTATTCG
>DASPSM010000279.1:0-3446 GCA_035623955.1 Planctomycetaceae bacterium | reverse complement strand
GGACAAGACGCCCTGCGGCGCGATTTTGTCCCATCGGTCCCGCTCGTGTCCCGTCCCGGTTCGCCTTCGGCGAACAGAAAGGAGAGGGGTAGAGCAGGAAAGCAGGAGAGGACGCCAAACGAACGCTCTCGCAGTTCGCCGGAACGGCGAATCGTCCCGTCCCGTCTTTCACCCTCTCCCAGTCCACTGGGAGAGGGCCGGGGTGAGGGCGAATTCGTGACCCGTCTCGTTTGCTCCTAAAGATTCCCCACCATGCCGGGGATAATTCCCCAACCGCAAGTGGTCGACCGCCAGGGTTCCTATCGGGCCGATGAATGTGGCGCCAGTGCCGGGCGCAATCTAAGCCCTCACCGAACCCCGCCCGCCGAAGTCGCTACCTCCATTCTTCGCCGTTCTGATTTTTCAACCAAGCCCCGGTATCTAAGAAATCCGGCAGAGCCGCGCTCGAAGGCGCCTGTGTCCTACCGGCTGAAACGCAAACTGCGCGTTCTGGATTTTTGCCGCTGTGGCAGCCGCCGTCAGGAACATTGCAGGAACGTGACCGTGGGCCAATCCGGACACTCACGGCACAAGAAGACGTAGTTTCTGCCCGCGTCGCCGAAGGATAGATGAGTCGGCTCCCTGAGCGCGTACCAGGCTCGCCTGCTGGGCTCGTCCTTCCTGTTTTCGTAGAAGCGCGGCGCCAGCTCGCGGTCTTCAACCGCCTGCCAGCAACCTGCGGTTTCCTCTTTGCTGTCGAATGAAATAATGTGTTCCATTCGGTGGGCCCTCGCACATTTGGGGTACTCCGGCGCCTGGACCCAAGCCGGATAGCCGAGCAGCTTCGTTCCCGGCGCGACGCTCGCCTCTGAGTAGTAATAGTCGAACGGCGAATCGTGGGGCCATTCACTGGGTGGCGCGTCCGCGGGAATCGACATCGATTCCAAAATGGTCCGTTCTTCTTCGAGCAATTCGCCGGCAAGGACATCTCTGGGGTATTCGACGATGCGTTCCGGAAAGACCCGACAGGCAAGCGGAACGCAGGAAGTTTCCGCATATTTGGGCGGGCCCGGATCTTTCGGTCGAGGCGGCGCCGCGTAAGGCTCGGCCGGAAACAGGGGGGGCCGGTACTCGGACATTTGCCTGGCCTGGAGATACAGGTGCATCGCGTGCTGAGTCGCCGCCTCATCGTGGGTTTGGAAGCGCGGTCGCGGAGTTCGTTCCAACACCGGCCCGATCGACGCCGAGTCACGCCAACGGACGACCGCTTCCGGCGCGCCTCCGAAGCCGTGTTCGAGCGTCGGGCACCATAGGACCTGGCACAAGTCGGTCCCCGGCTTGAATGGAAACTCGGGAAAGTCGGATTGGAACAGCTGCAAAACTCCGACCCAGGGAATCTCGTGTTTCTCGCAGGTGGGCCACGGTTCGTTGGCCGGCCAGAGGAAATCGCCGCCGATTTTCGAGACGTCGCGCGGCAGTGATTCGTCGAGGGCCAGACGTCGGGGATGCAGGCGGATTGCCGTTTTCGTTCTCTCCTTGAGGTTGGGGAGGAGACTCAGAACATCGAATCGTGGCGCCGTGGTGCGCGTCGCGCCGTGGTCGAGCGCATGCACGTCGAGGGCCGATGTATCGATCAATTGGCGATACCACGTGACCTGTTCCGCTTCGTCGTCGAGTTCCAACGCTGTGCTCCCGTGGTCACGAGGGCCGAGAATCAGGAAAAGCCGCGCGCTCGAACAGCCCGTCGAGAATAGCTGAACCAAGCCTGAATCAAAACTGTCTCCGACGCGCTTCGCGAACAAAGAGCGAAGCACTGGGAGCCACAGACTAAGACTTTTTTAAAAAATCGAAAGTCGATGCCAGCGCCGCGCGAATGCAGAAAAGTGCGGCTCATTTGGCGGACCGCTTGTTTGTCCAATCTGCCGGCATGCGGCTAAACTCGCAGGCCATTCAGACGCCAGACACAACGCATGATTTTCGGAGCGGAAGCAGCGTTGTGTTCGGCCCTTCACGGGCTTAACCTCGACTGTCGAACACAATCCGTGATCCCAGAGGGCGTTGGTTTGGGAAACGCCGGCGGGTTCTCGTACGACTTTGGCGGAGCATCCTTGCGTGAGAAGTTCACTGTGCCGCGTTGTCGCGATCTTGGCTTTTGTCGGCGTCTGTAACGCGTGGGTCGGCGCTCGGGCGCTCGCTGAGACAGAAAAGGCAGAAAAACGCGTCGACATCGCCTGGGGAGTGAAGATCCCCATGCGCGATGGGGTCCAGCTCAACGCCACGCTCTACAAAGCGACCGACGCCAAGGAAGCTCTGCCGGTCATCTTCACGATGACCCCCTATATCAGCGACACGTATCACGATCGCGCGATGTATTTCGCCCGGAACGGGTACGTCTTCGCGCTGGTCGACGTGCGCGGACGCGGCAACTCGGCCGGCAAATTCGAGCCGTTCGCCAACGACGCCCACGATGGGCATGACGTCGTGGAGTGGCTCGCCCAGCAGACCTGGTGCAACGGCAAGGTGGCGATGTGGGGCGGATCGTATGCCGGGTTCAATCAGTGGGCGACGCTCAAAGAGTTCCCGCCCCACCTGGCCACGATCGTCCCGGCAGCCGCAGCGCATCCCGGAATTGATTTCCCGGCGCCGCACAACGTCTTTGTGTCCTACGACGTGCAGTGGCTGACATTCACCAGCGGTGCGACGCCCAACACCAAGTTCTTCGGCGAATCGAGTTACTGGATCGACAAGTTTCGCGAGCGATACCTCAATCACATTCCGTTCCGTCAGCTCGACACGCTCGTGGGCAATCCCTCTCCCCACTTTCAAAAGTGGCTCGCGCACCGCACCTCGGACGCCTATCTCGATTCGATGGTGCCAGATGCCGACGCTTATACGCGTATCGGAATCCCGATCCTCACCATCACCGGCCACTACGATGATGACCAGCCCGGCGCCATGACCTTCTATCGCCGGCACATGCGCTACGGCTCGGACGAGGGGCGCAAGCGGCACTACCTGCTCGTCGGCCCGTGGGACCATGCGGGCACGCGCACTCCGACGCAAGAAGTCGGTGGCCTGAAGTTCGGCTCGGCGTGCCTCCTCGACCTTAACCAGTTGCACCGCGAATGGTACGACTGGACGATGAAGGGGCGCACAAAGCCCAAATTCCTCGAAAAGCGCGTCGCCTACTATGTGCCGGGAGCGGGCGCGGAGTCGTGGAAATACGCCGACAGCCTCGAAGCGATCCCGACTCAACCGCAGAGGTTCTACCTCGCAAGCGAGCCGGGCGCGGCGATGGATGCGTTTCACTCCGGCACGCTCAGCCAGACCAGGCCGGGGCAATCGCCCCCCGCGCGCTATGTTTACGATCCGCTCGACGTCCGTCCGGCCGAACTCGAACGCGAGCCAATCAAGAACGAGGTGACGGATCAGCGCCGCGCGCTCAACCTCTTCGGCCGCGGCCTGGT
>DASPSM010000275.1:0-2711 GCA_035623955.1 Planctomycetaceae bacterium | reverse complement strand
GCCTTCTCGGCTTCCATGCCTTCATGAATCTCCGCGAGCTGGTCGACAGTCAGCGGGAGGACCCTGCCGTTCATCGAGAGCCAGCCAGCATCTTTGGTAATCACTTCGATTCGCGTCACGTTCCGGCCACCCATGTGCATGTGATACACGGCTTTGAGCTGCCGCGGCGGCTGGATCCACCATTCGGCCGTGCAGTCGATTGCCTGGCCCATCGCGTAGAACTTGCACTTCCCCTTTGAGATGCTGCTTTTGAATTTGGCGAGCTTCTCCTCGCCCCCCATCGCTTGGATGGCCTTTTGGATCACGGCTTGGGGGTCCGACTTATCGGCGGCGCAGAGTCGCGACGCCGTCCCCGCCAAGAGACCAATCACAACCAGTCCGGAAATCGTGATGCGCATCGCCAGTTCTCCCGAAGGGGACGTGAGTTGTTTGCGTGAAGTAGCGGGCGATTCCTTAGCGACCAACTTCGTGACCAGGACTAATCGCGGCCGGCGAATGAGTCTGGCTCGCCAGGCATTGCCGTAACCAACCCCCGGCCACTGCGGCCGGAGCCATGACGGCCAGGGCGGCGACTTGCGACCAGATGAAACCTTTCCCGATGGTTGCCGCGAGAGACGCGGCCGCACCAACGGCCAGGACGACTGCCATCGCGGTTCCGTGCGCTAACGGGCGACGGCCGGCGATCCAACCACTCAGATAGCCGCCGAACAGAGCGAACGCAATGCCGTACACGGTCGCCCCGACCATGAATCGGACCGACGCCTCGCCGTGAGGCGGTTGGCCGGTGATGTGGAACAGCGCGAACCCCGAGGCCGCGAAAACCACGTATCCAATCACAACGCCAAGAATGCTGCGGACCATCGAACCCTCCAGAATTCATGTCGGCGAGAAATTACTCGCCCCGCTGCTCCGCAAAAACTCGCTGGCCTGCTGTTGGATCTGGGCCGGCGACAAGTCCTTTAATCGCGTCGCGACCGACCAGCGGTGCCCGAATGGGTCCCTCAAGATCCCGTAGCGATCGCCCCAGAAGCAGTCTTGCACCGGCATGAGCGTCTCAGCCCCGGCGTCGACCGCCGCCTTGAAGACCGCATCCACGTCGTCGACATTGAGGTGCAAAGTCACGGACGTCCCCGGGTACGCCAGCGGGGAGAGCAAACCCCGGTCGGGGAACTCGTCATGGAGCAAGAACCGCGAGTTGCCGAGCATTAGTTCCGCGTGCATCACCGACTTTCCGTCCGGAGCCAAATTGCGATACAGCTCCGAGGCGCCGAATGCGCGCGTGTAAAACTCGATCGCGCGCGGGGCGTCGCGGACGACCAAATGGGGCGTGATCGTGTGAAAGTCGTCAACCTGCTGGGTCACCGTGCCTGTCATTGGCTGTCCTCGTAAACGTGTTTGAGTGTCGTCCAACCCTATTTCTTGAGCAAGTCGCGCTCGCGGGCCGCTTTCACCAGGGCGCTGAGACGCTGAGCCTCCGCCTTGGCGACCTCGAGCCCGAATTGCGTCAATCGATAGTAGCGCCGCCGCTCGTCGTCGACCTCCGGATCGACCGCTTCCTTCCGCTCGACGATCAAGCCGTCGACGAGCATGCGTTGGATCGACCGGTAAAGCGTGCCCGGGCCGATGCGGAGCGCTCCTGCCGTGATCCGGTCAACTTCGAGCATGACGCCGTATCCGTGAGATTCGCCTTCGGCCAGGGCTAGCATGATGTGGAACACAGCCGGAGTCAGCGGCAACAGGCCGGCGATTCGGGCGTCCCCTTTTGCTTCCCCCGCGGCCATCATTGCATCCGGGTTAGATATAACCAATGTGGATATATTGCGCGGCTGGCACTCGAAAGTCAACGCAGAAATTTCGAAAATCTGGATTCTTGCAAAACGATGTCCCCGCAGGCGGCCGTCGTTCGTCAAACGACGGAACGCACCGAATGGTTGGCGCGCACGCTGGGCTTGCGCCGATTTTCAAGGAGTCACCATGGTCCGCCCGTTTCAAGCGATCTTTCTAGGTACTTTGCTCTTCGCGGTTGGTCACGTCGCGCCGGCGCTTGGCGGTGACGATCGCTGGGCCGATTTTCGGTTTCTGATCGGAAGCTGGGTCGGCGAGGGTCCTCCCGCGCAAGGCTCCGGCAGCTTTTCGCTGGAGCCGGATCTCGAGAACAAGATCCTCGTACGCCGAAACGCCGCCTACTTGCCCGCTGCGAAAAGTCGACCTGCCGCGCGGCATGAGGATCTGATGGTCATTTATCCCGACCAGGCCGCAAAGGGGTTTCGAGCCGTTTACTTCGACAACGAAGGTCACGTCATTGAGTACTCCGTCACCTCCTTGCCGGCCGACAAAGGACTCGTGTTCGTGAGCGCTGCAGCGCCATCAACGCCGCGATTCCGGTTGACCTATATTAAGACCGAAGGAGACAAGGTGGCGATTGAGTTTGAGATCGCGCCTCCAGGTCAACCCGAGCGATTTAAGAGATACCTCGCGGGAACGGCGAGGCGAAAGCAGCCCGTCCATTAAAAGAATCGGCCGCAGCGGCGCACAACCCTGAGATACGCGCGTGGGTCTCCGAGCATCTTGAGTCGCAACGGCGCGAAGGCAGACCTAGAGCACCCAAGGAATCAGCGCGGCCGTCCGTTTGCGATACGTTTCGTACGCTGGGCCAAACTCGTCGGAAAGAACCTGGTCCTCGATCCGGATCTTTCGAGCGTAGGCCAGCA
>DASPSM010000273.1:0-3002 GCA_035623955.1 Planctomycetaceae bacterium | reverse complement strand
TGGGACGGGACACTCGCGCGACCGGCGAGTCCCGAGTCCAAGGTCCAAGGTGAGACCTGGGCAAAATCGCTTTGACCTTGGACTTTGAACCTTGGACTTTGGACCGAGCTGTTGACGGGACACGAATCGAAATCTGTCCCAGCGTCGGGCAAAGAGGATCTTGTAGCCACCTGGGCACCAAGGACACCAAGAAAGACCAACGGTGCTCTTGGTGGCTTAGTCGTCGACCCAGTTCGACTCCCTGTTTCGCGCTCGCGTTTGGAGCGTCGCTCACGCGCCGCGGGCCGTTTTGAGGGCCTGCACGTATTGAGCGGCCAGGTCGCGGAGACGGCCGAAATTGCCGTCGCGGATCGCTTGCGGGTCGACCAGCGAACTGCCGACGCCGACCGCGCACGCGCCCGCCTTGATGAAGGCGGGGAGCGTCTCCAAGTTGACTCCGCCGGTGGGGAGCAAGCGGATGTGCGGAAACGGACCACGGAGCGCCTTCAGATAACCCGGGCCGACCGAATCTGACGGGAAGAGCTTCACGACGTCGGCTCCGGCGTCCCACGCCGTAAGGATCTCGGTCGGCGTGAACGCGCCGGGCATGACGACCTTGTCGTAGCGGTGGCCCAGGCGAATGACATCGAGGTTAAGCGACGGCGAAACGATAAACTCGGCCCCCGCCAGCAACGCCGCCCGCGCCGATTCCGGATCGAGCACGGTCCCCATCCCCAGGAGCACCCGGCTGCCGAGGTCATCTTTCACCGCGGCGAGGATCTCGAGGGCGTTGGGAACGGTGAACGTCACCTCGATTACGTCGATCCCGCCGTCGAAAAGGGCGCGGGCCACGTTCGCGAGCTGGTCGCTCGTCGGCACGCGGAGGATCGCGACGATCCCGGTCTGAAGCACGCGGTCCAAATCGTCAATGCGGCTCATAGAATCTGTCGGCTCGATTCAAATTGTGGAATGACTTCCTCAAAAAGCGTCTGGTTTTGCAAGCTCCGATCCGGCTAACACAATGCGGCGGCCATCAACTTGTCGGTCGATCGATGGCAGCTTAACCTACGAGAGACGCCATCCAGGACCATAAGGGAGCAACCATGCGGGCACAATCGTGCGCAGCCGTCGCGACGTTTCGGAAAACACTTGCCATTGCAGTTGTGTGCACGATGGGCATGTGCCGGTTGGGCAGCGTCCAGGCGAAGGATGTGGATCGGATCGGATCCGAGTCGCAAACCCTCGCGCGCGTCTTTGCCGCCTGGAAGGCCCGCCAGGAGTCCGTGAAGTCGCTCCATTTCGCGTGGGAATACCGACTCGCCTTTCCCAAAGGATACCGCTTTCCCGAATCTCCGGTCGTCGGAGGGCTCAAGGCCCCCGGAATCCACATCGAGTCCGACGGCGTCCACGACACGCTGCCGACGTCGGAATTCTGGGTCGAGGGAGCGGATCGTTTTCGGGACGACTTCACGCTGGTTGGGTATTCTGAGTCGAATGACTGGAAGCCCAGCGAGCGGTTTTCTCTCACGACCAACGGCGCAAAGCACACGTGTTCGAAACTGCTGATTGGGTCACCGAGGCCGCAGGTCGTCGTCTGGAAGGACGACACGCCGACGCGATCCCGTGATCCGCAGATCGCTGCGCGATCCAACGACCTGGCGCCGCTCTTGCTCACGTTCCGACCGTTTCGCCGCGCGTCCGGCTGGAACCCCGAACGCTGCCGATTGGTGAGCGAAAGCGAGCTTGTTGGTGAGACGCGCTGCATCACGATTCAAATGGACGATTACACGCACTCGGAGCGATGTTGGGTCGACCCCGACCGCGACTACGTGATCGTCAAGTGGGAAAAGCGGCAACAACACGGCCTGCCGAGCGTTTCCGTTGCGATCGACTATCAAAACGACAAGGTCCATGGCTGGATACCGGTTCGCTGGACGCGAGAGTTGCCCGGACTCGCTGCGGACGCGACCGGGAAAGCGGAGGCCGAGGTCACCCGGTACGCGGTGAACGAGCCCGTTCCAGCATCGACGTTCGCGCCCGAGTTTCCTCCCGGCACAGCGATCGCCGACCTCTCCGTGCAGCCCATTCCTCCCAAGGGGGCTGCGGCTCACAAACCGGCGAAAGTTCGTCGAAAGCCCGCTTATGATCCGTTCGCAGAGCCGCTGAAAGACCTCGAGGCGGCGCTCAAGACCGCCAAAGGGCAGAATAAGCGCGTGCTCATCGACATTGGGGCCAACTGGTGCGGCGATTGTCTGGCTCTGGCCGAAGTGTTCCACACCAACGCCGAGGTGACGGCTGCGCTGAAACCAGGATTTGTGCTCGTGCTGATTGATTTCGAGAATCCGATCGGACAACAAATCTACGAACGCTACAACCCCAATCACCGGTCGAGGGGGATTCCCCACTTTGTGGTGCTCGATTCCGACGGAACTCTCCTCAAGAGCGAGGCGAGCGAATTCGCCGTCGGCCACTACGACATCCCCAACCTGAAGGCCTTTATCGCGAAGTGGTCGGCGTCGAAGTGAGCCTGCGCCTCGCCGATCATTCACTTTCGCACGGCGCTCCCTCTCGGTGCCGCTGATCGGCCCTGTGCAATTTGAACCAGCCGAGATGGTGCCTCCTTTCGGCGCCTCTTATAATGAGCGGTGCCTACCTGGACAGACTAACCTGCATCGATCGGCTCCTTGCCGGGCCGACCCGCCTGACGATATCCCTCCGGAGCACAGCGCGTGCTTCAGATCGGTTCCCACCGTTCAACCGGAAAATCAGAACGTAAGCGCCGTTGCGGTTCGAGCATTTGCGCGGCGTTGGTCTCGGCGGTTGTCTTGACCTCGACTGCCGGCGTTTCTGCGCTGGGTGGTGCGACCGACGAGGGGATCGAATTCTTCGAGGCCCGGATTCGGCCGCTGCTCGTCAAGAACTGCTACGAGTGCCACTCCGGCCGGGCCAAAGAGCTGCAGGGCAAGCTGCGGCTCGACAGCCGCGAGGCGCTGCGACGCGGGGGCGAATCAGGGCCGGCGATC
>DASPSM010000242.1:0-12291 GCA_035623955.1 Planctomycetaceae bacterium | reverse complement strand
CCGTCGCAGCGATAGTTGTAAGCCCAAGCAATCGGTCGGCCGCCGAGTCGCAGCAGATTGAAGTCGACGCCGGCAACTCGTGTCGCGGCTTCGTGAATCTCGCGAGGGAGCGGTTCGTGGCTTGCTTGCCGGTTCCGCCGGCCGTATGACGCGCGCTGCTTGCGACGTCGCTCCTCGCGTCGACGCTCCAGGTCGTCGAACAAATCCCAACGGGGATTATCGTCCTCGAGCGGCGATCCCTCCGGCCGGTAACGGACGAACTCCACCTGCCCCAGGGCCTGAAGCGCCTCTTCGCAGCGGCGGTATTCGTCACGAAGACTCTGGGGACGCGAGTTCCAATAGTGCACCCAGTCGCCACGACAATCGACGATCGGACGGCGCTCCTCAACGCGGCAGAGCGTACTGAATCGCGATTGCCAGAGGTCGCCGGGGGCGGGGCCGCGCTCGAAGCGTTGGACGTCCGCGTGTCGCAGCTCGAACAGATCCCAATCGATCGGAGTCGAGTTGACGTGCGCTAGCACTGCCTCGAGGGTGGCGGACGGGTTTGGGCCAATTGGCTCGTAAAAGAAGCCTCGGTCGTCGGGCGAATCGGTCAGCACGCGAAGGCGCCCCATTCGGAACGAGATGCGCTTGGTCACCAGGGGCACGATGCCCACCGGTCGTCCAGCCGCGGCCACGACCAGGGCTCGAATGCGGTCCTTCGCGTGCAGGCGTCGCAGGGACGCTTCAAACCATTCGACCGATTGAAAGAAGGAAGCCCGCGGCGTTTTCCACCACAGCTCCCGCCACAATTCCCGAATTTCTGCAATGCCGGCTGCGTCGTTGTATTCGGTGACGGTAATCATGCCGACAAGTGGCAGCAAGCGGCATGCCTCGAGTCTCGCGCCGGCTCGCACGCTTTGCTCAGAAATGCACTGCTTCGTTCGCAAGACCCTTTGGCATCGCCGGTTATCGATCGCGGCAAGCGAGCCCGCAGTCATTCGGCGCTCACAGTGTTGAACGTCGACGTTTGGCAACGTCGATGCTTTCCAGCAACATGATCAGCCGAAGGAGACATCAACCCCATGTTTCGGGGGCAAACCAGGGATAGATCGCCGGCAGCACCAGTGACGTCAACAGCGTGGACGTGATCAGCCCGCCGATCACGACAGTGGCCAAGGGCCGCTGCAATTCCGCCCCGTCGCCTGTGGAGAGAGCCATGGGCAAAAAGCCCAGGCTGGCGACGAGTGCTGTCATCAGGATCGGCCGCAGTCGGACCAGTGCGGTCTCCAGTGCGGCTGCCCGCAGTTCCGCCCCCATCTGATGGGCCCTCTCGGCCGCGGTGACCCAGACCAGTCCATTAAGCACCGACACTCCAAACAAGGCGATAAACCCGACGCCGGCCGAAATGCTGAACGACAGCCCGCGTGCCGCCAGCGCGAACACGCCGCCGGAGGCGGCAAGCGGCACGGCCAGAAAGATCAGCCCGGCCAGCCGCATCGAGCCGAAGGTCGTGTGCAGCAATAACAAGATCACAACGAGCACGATCGGCGTGATGATGGCGAGTCGCTGTGTGGCTGATCGCAGGTTCTGGAATGTTCCTCCCCAACGAATTTCGTAATGGGGGGGAAGGCTGACCGTGCGTTTGATGGTCCGCTCCGCCTCAGCCACGAAGCTGCCCACGTCCCGCCCGCGGACCATCGTCGAAACGTACGCGCGGCGGTGGCCCGACTCGTGTTCCACCAGGTCGGGCGTTTCCTCGTAACTCACTTCGGCAAGCTGTTTGAGCGGAACCGGCTTACCGGCAGATTGGGCGACCGGAAGCTGCTCGAGCATGCTCGGGCTCGCGCGCCAGGCCTCGGGAATGCGGACGCGAATGGGGAAGCGTGCCCGTCCCTGGGGATCGAAGATCTGGCCCACGTCGCGGCCCCCCAACGCGGAAACAACGTCCATCACGCGGGCAGCGTCGATGCCGTAACGGGCCAATGCCTCGCGGTTAGGCTCGATCCGCAGGGTCGAAAGGTTCGCCTGAAAGCTCGACTTGACGTCGGCCGATCCGCGGATCTGGTGCAAGATGGCCTCGATTTCTTTCGCCTTCTGGTTGAGCACATTCAGATCGTCGCCGTAGATGAAGACAGCGACATCTGCCTTGACGCCCGCGACCAGCTCGTTGACGCGCATTTCGATCGGCTGCGTTTCCTCGAAGACGACGCCGACAAATTCCGATTCGAGGCGTTCGGCCATCTCGGACGAGAGGGTCGCAAGGGGCTTAGGTGCGGGCCATTCGTGCTTGGGTTTGAGTATGATCCAGATATCGGTTTCGTTGACGCCCATCATTTCGCTGGCGATCTCGGGCCGCCCGGTCTTGCAAAACACGGTGCGGACCTCGGGGAACGTCAAGAGCTCCTTTTCGATTCTCGCGGTCATCGCCAATGAATCTTCCAAGGTTGCCGTCGGCAGGCGGTAAGCCTCGATCAGCAGATCCCCCTCCGCCAGCTTCGGCATGAAATCTCCGCCGAGGTTAAGCGCGACCGGAATGCTGACCCCGAAGATCAACAGCGCCGCGCCGGCCGTCAGCAGCGGGTGCGCCAGCGCGCGCTTCAACACCGGTTCGTAAACGCGCTTGACCTGCTCGATCAGCCACACGTTGCCTTCCTTGATCTTTCGCGGCAGCATCAGCGTGGCCACGGCCGGGATGAAAGTCAGTGACAGAATCAAGGATCCAGCAAGTGCGAACAGCACGGTGAGCGCCATCGGCTTGAAGAGTTTGCCTTCCGTTCCGCTGAGCGCCAGGATCGGGAGATAGACGACTCCGATGATCAGTTCGCCAAACATCGTCGGCTTACGGACCTCGACGGCAGCGTCTCGAATGATCTCCATCCGCGTGCGCCCACCGGGGGCATGCGACAAGCGGCGCACGCAGTTTTCGACCATAATCACCGAGCTGTCGACAATCAGCCCGAAGTCGATCGCCCCCAGGCTCATCAGGCTGGCAGTGACGGCCGTCGCGGACATCAAGTTGGTGGCAAAGAGCATCGAGAGGGGGATCGCCAGCGTGACCAGGATCCCCGCGCGAAAGCTGCCCAACGTCAGCAGCAAGACGGCCACCACGAATAGACCCCCTTCGCACAGGTTCGTGAGCACAGTGTTTAACGTCCGGCCGATGAGCGAGGCCCGGTCGTAGAGGATCTCGACGCTGACGCCTGGCGGCAACGTCGCGCGAATCTCGTCGAGCCGCTCCTTGGCCCGGCTGACCACCCGGCGCGAGTTCTCGCCATAGGTCATCATCACCAGGCCAATGACCGCTTCGCCGCGGCCGTCGCGCGTGGCGGCCCCCTGCCGAGTGAGGGGAGCGATCGTGACCGACGCGATATCGCGGATCAAAAGGGGCGTGCCGTCGGCTTCGCGACGCACGACGATCGATTCGACGTCGGCGATATCTCGCAGCAGGGCCAGTCCGCGGATCAAGCGCTGCTCGCCATTGTGAACCACGTATCCGCCGCCGGCCGTTTCGTTGTTGCCTTGGATGGCGCGGAACACGTCCTCGAAGCTGAGTTTCTCGCTCGCCAATCGGTCGGGATCGGGACGGACTTCGTAGGACTTGTAAAATCCGCCGTGAGCGTTGACCTCGGTCACGCCGCGGACCTCGCGCAGCCGGGGGGCAATGTCCCATTCCAAAAGCGTGCGGAGGTCCATCGGCGTCCAGCCTTTGCCGCGCACCTCAAACTGCAATATCTCGCCCAGGGCCGTGGCCATCGGGCCCAGCTCGGGCGTGGCTGCTCCCGGTGGAATCTTGGCGACGGCGTTGGGCAGTCGCTGGCCGACGAGCTGACGCGCCCACTGAATGTCGGTCCCCTCTTCGAACACGATCGTGACGACCGAGAGTCCAAATTTGGAGACGCTGCGAATCTGCTCGACCCGCGGCAGGCCGCTCATCGTGGTCTCGATGGGAAACGACACGTATTTTTCGACTTCAATGGGTGAAAGCGCGCCGGCGTCGGAGAGCACCTGCACCTGGATATTGGTCATGTCGGGCACGGCATCGATCGGCAAATTGACTGCCGAATAGATGCCGCCCGCCGCCACCAACAGCGTGATGACGATCACCAGAAAGCGGTGTTCGATCGACAATTCGATCAGACGGGCAAGCATCGTCCGGTCCCTTTTTGGCCTAGTCCTCTTTCTTGATGATCGGCAAGAGCAGCTCCGCCTTGAGGATGGCCGCGCCGCGAACTACGACCGGTGCGCCGGTTTCGATTCCGCTGACGATCTCGACCCGTTCGTCGGTCTGCAGCCCGGTCGTGACGTCGGTTCGCCGAAACGTCGTGGGCCCCGTGCGGACGAAGACGAACTTCGTTTTTTCGTGGCTCACGACTGCGTCGGACGGAAGCGAAAGAACCGGTTTGGGCGTGCCGAAGGGGACCGAAACTCGGACGAATAAACCGGGACGCAACAATCCGTCGGGGTTGGCGAGCTCGGCGACCAGCGGCACGGAATTGGTCTCGGCGGTCACTTGCCGCCCTTGGTAACGGATCCGCGCCTCGAATTTGCGTCCCGGGATCGCGGGGACTTCGACGCTCACTTCCTGCCCGGGAGAAAGGGCGAGAGCCCGCCAATCTTGTTCGCGGACGTCGGCCGCGACCCACAGGACACGTGTATCGGCCAGCACGAAAATCGTGTCGGAGGTTTTGACCCGCTCGGCTTGCGCGAGATTCCGTTCCTCGATCGTGCCGGCAAACGGGGCGCGGATTTCGACGCGCGAAAGCACGTCGCCGTCGCTGGCCTCCATGGGGACGTTGTCGGGGGAGTAGCCCAACAGCGCGGTGACCTGCTCGCGGGCGATATTCAGCCGCCGCAAGGCGTCGCCGGCTTCGATTTCTGCCACGCGCAATTGCTGCGCCGCGTCGAAGGATGACTGCTCGCAGGCGCCTTGCAGGGCCGCTTCCGCGCTGCGACGCTCCGCCTTTCGCTCGGCCAATGTCGCGACGGGCAGCACGCCCTGACCATCCTTCTCCGACCGCACCCAAAGCTCGTCCGCCAGCAAGAACCGTGCATAGGCAGAAAACAGGAGCGCGCGGCTTTTGCCCAGAGTTTTCCCATGAAACCGCTTTTCGAGATCCGCAGGCGGCACGCGGCTTTTCAGGCCGTCAATCAGCGCGGCGACGTTGGCGCTGGTCTCGCGCTCCCAGTCCCGCTTCTTGACGGCCAATTCCCAGTTTTCGTGGCCGTGATGCACCTCGGTTCGAGCGGCTCCGACTTCCGGACTGCTCACGACCCCCAGCACTTGTTCCTTGCTGACGTGATCCCCCGGAGTCACGCGAACCTGGGTCAGGATGCCGTTGGCCGCGGCCCGAATGTCTACGTGGCGGGTCTCATCGTAGCGAAGGCGACCAGGCACCACATGGACGACCTGCAGGGGATGCCGCCCAGCCGGTTCGACCTTCAGCTCGAGCGAAGCCAGCTTTTGCTCGTTGAGCGTGACCGTTCCACTGGTCGACTGCTCGGCCTCGTCTTCCGGGGCGGAATTCTCTGCCGGACGGGCGCCTTGCAACCAATGGGGAACGGTCATCGCCGCCGCGAAAAGCATCAGCGCAGCGGCAACCGCGATTGCGATCCTGACTTTCATCACCGGGACGCCTTACACCTGGGTCGTGCCTGGGTATCGGAATTGGACGTTGCGAGAGTGCTTTGACGAAGCCAATCGAGCGGAACTTCGTCAGACACGAGCGGTTTTGAAGCCGGGCCAGCAGAAGCCCGATTGCTCCGGCCTCAATACGGCGCGCAGCAGCGCCGTCCGCGTGGCGAATCAGTCTTCAGCACTGCGCGACGCAAAAGAGTGCGCGCAGTGACACCCTGGGAAGGTACGTCTCGAGTAAGTGGCGGCCGACGATGCTGGGCGAATGCCATCCGGGGTCCCTCTCGCGGTCGGCCGTTAGCAGTGCGGCCGGCGGGAAGCCCGCGTGGGCGTCGGCGTCAGCCTGGCTGACCGAGGCCGATTGCGTGACATCGAGAGGCATTTCGAGAGCCGATGCCCGTTCCTCGGCTGGGACGTTGTCGTGCTGACTGGGACAGTTGACGATGTTCCACGGAAGCGTCCAGTGGATGTGCCAACCGTGGTCCTCCTCGTCGCCGGCAGCATGGAAATGGCGCATGTGCCAGGCCAGGGCGTTTTCGGAATGACCGTCGTGGTGCGCCAGACTCTCGTGATTGTGAAGCCACGGCACAGGGCCACGCCCAAAGACGACGGCCAACGCCGCGCAGACCAGCCAAGCGCGTCGGCATCGCGATGAGTTACGTGGTTTGGGCTCTTGGCTCACGAGTGCGCTCTAGGGACGAGCGGGTGGAGCGGAAAGGGTAACAAAGCCCATTATACCAGCCTTGATCGCTCGTGCACCTACCGAATCGTTGCGAAAACGACATCTAAGACTTGGGGCGAGTGGACGATGATCAAGGCGGTCTCGTGACCGGTGGGCGCATCCCCGACCTTCAGGGGCGACGTCCGAACCAGCCGGGCATCGGTCGCAAGATCACGCAATAAAATCGCCATCTTCTCTCGATTGGCCTTAAACGCGGCGGTCGATACGCCGAGGTGTAGCCAATCCGCCCATTCGCCTGGTTTCAACAGCCGGCGCAGACCGAGCGCCACCCGCCCCATGGTGAGACGCGCGTTGAGATCCTGCAGGGGTCGCCAGCGGATCTCGCCCTCCGACGTGCGATACTGCATTACGTCGATCCCCAGCGGCCCGAAGTAGCCGAGCTGTTGGACTCGCTGGGCTGCCCGCTTAACGATTTCGAGGGCGCTGGGCTCGAGCAGGTGCGATAGCCCACTTTCCGTCGCAGACAGGCGGCTTCCCCGAAAAGTCCCTTGCGCATCGGTTAACAGTCCCGTGATGCCTTCCAACAGAAGCTTTCCGGAAGGCAGGACGGAGAACTGACAGCCGAATTCCGCGACGGATTCGACCCACGGCTCGAAAAAAATCGGCTCGCCGCGCTGCAGGTGGCGACGGGCCCACTCGACCTGGTTGTGATGAGGGGCCGAACGGCCGACGATCCGCTCGCGCGCGGACATGCCAAAATCTGCCTTGATCACCCATCCGCCGGGCAATTTCGCAGCATCCGAAAAAACAAGATCGAGTTCGGACGAGGTGCGGATTGCACGCGCGCCCGGCAGTCCGACATCCCATTTCGCTTCGAGCCCGCTGGAAAATTCTCGCGAATTGGCTTTTGCGACCGCTGACAGATCCGGGTGATCGCACTTGCAGCCGTGCGCCGCGCCAAAATCAACTGCAGATTTGCACCATCCCCAAGGGAAAAGCACAGCACCGCGAGGCACGTCTTCCGCGCGGTCGACGAACCGCGCGGCGGCCAATCCGATTGCGACCAGATGCTGGGCGAATTCGGTCTCAGGCAACTCGGGGGTCCAAACGCAGTCACCCGGCTCGGCTAGCGCAGTGAGAGAAAACGCCATCTCGTTGTTGAGCCGGCGAATTTGCGCAGGCAGCACGCGCGGACCCGACCGGCCGAGATGATGCTCGAAATCGAAATTGCCAAGAAATAGGTTCATGTCGCGTTTGGGCGGCGTTCACTTTTGCGCCGCGTTGCGGCTGTGCGTCCTCGCGCGCGAACTTTGCCGGAGAGCCATGCCGGTGTTGGTCGCCACTAACGTTGCCTTCGACCGGGCGATGCAAACGGAACCGCCGTCAAGGTCTTCGGAACGCGTCCGTGCCTCAGATCCCGAAACTGCGTTACGTCCGATGTTGGACGCTTGGGCGGAACCCAAAGGCAGTCGTAATCGATGGATACCGGCCGCGCACCGTGTCGATTCTGACATGCGTACGCATTCCATCACAGGAAGTGGAGTTAAGGGCGGCTCCCAAGCTGAGGTTTGAATCGCATTTGGGGAGCCACAGACGCTCGAAGCCTCTCGGAAAACACCTTGCCGACCGCCGTGTCGAAAACGACCTCCGATGTCGACCGTTCGGGCCGATTCCGCGCGCGTCGCGGCTCGCACTCCGCGTGGCTGACTGGATTTTGCGCGGCAGCGGCGATCGCTGTCGGGGGCTGCGCGGTCGACCGTCTGGGCGGGCAATGGTCGGTTTCCGATTCGGCCGGTCCGCAAGCTGCTGTGTCGCCAGCGTCCGAAATCGAACCGGTGATTCCCGCACCGGGCGCGACCCAGCCGGCGCGGTCTCAGCCGAATCCTCCCGAGGTCGGCATCGCGGCTCGGCAACCGGTTGCCGTCGACGTTGCGATTATGGGCAACCAGGCTTGGGGCGACACGGGAGTCGACGTCGTTGCCGGCGAGCCGCTGACGATTCGGGCAACCGGGCAAATTTCTGTCGGCCGTTCCGCCAAGGGAAAGTGGGACGATCCCACGCAGGTCGGACCCGAAGGGACATTCCTCTACGGCGACAACATCCTCAAGAAAGATTTTCCGCTGGCCAGCGGGGGATCGGGACCGGCTCCCTGCTTCTGCCTGATCGGGCGGATCGGAGATTCGCAGCCCTTCTTCATCGGCGGCAGTCGCAGCTGGAAGCCGACCGAGTCCGGACGGTTGTTCCTGGGAATCAACGATTTCGACGTGTCGGACAACAAAGGTGAGTTTGTCGCACACATCGAAAAGACGACGGCCGTTGAGCCGATGTCATACGAGGACTTCATCCCGATCGACGTGGCTCCGGGCGCGCCGGTTGCTGGCTCTCAGGTCGTCGTGTTTTACATCGATGGCTTGCGGCCCGACGTCGTGAAAGAGATGGCCGCCATGGGGCACCTCCCCAACATCAACCGGCTGTTCATCGAGGGAGGCGTGTGGATGAGCAACGCCTTCACCGGCTTTCCCTCCGACACGATCACCTCCAACGGCACGATGTGGACCGGATGCTTCTCCGACCGGCACGGCTTGAAAGGCCAGGTGTCTTTCAGCCGGCGCACTCTGGAATCGAAGTCGTACCTCGACCTGCTTGGCCCTTCGCGGAGCGCTCGCCAGTTGGCCCCCGAGGGGCTCGATCGAATTCTCAACGAAGCCGGAAGCGAAGGCGTGCAGACGATCGAGGGCGAAGAGGCCCGCCGGCGCTGGGAGGCCCGCCGGATGAGCGGCGTGCCCGGCATCTACGAGCATCTGCGGCACAGCGGCAGCGACTGGGCGACCGGCGCTTTGCCCGTGATGACCGATTTTCCGCCGGTCCCGTGGTCACGAAGTCTGACGAAATATGTTCCGTACCTGCAATACCACCAATCGTGGCGCTACATCGATCAAGCCAACACCGATTACGCCCGGAACTTCCTTTTCGAGCGCAAGGCGCCGGTGACCATCATCTGGCTGCCCGAGACCGACTCGGTCAGTCACCACGACTTCAGCCGCGGCCAGTTCGGCACGACGCGCCGAACGATCGCCCGCGCCGACCTTCTGATCGGGCAGATGGTGGAAGAGATCGCCGGTCGGGGGCAGCTCGACCGCACCTACTTCATTTTGTGCAGCGATCACGGACACCACGGCGGACGCACGACGCAGCTGTCGCACTTCGACATTGCCGACGAGTTCTTCTTCAAGCCGCGGATTGTGAGCGCCGACGGGACGTGGGTCGGGGGCGGGCTGGGTCTTTCGGTGAGGCAGCACCGTTTCTGGAACAAGCATCCGGAAGACAAGTCAGTGAACTTCGTCTGGCTTGATGCCGACTCTGACGGGGCTGGGCGGATCTTTTTGCCCAACCACTACTACAAGTCCGGCCAGTGGTACGGAAAGCCGCAGCCGGGCGATCTGCTGGCCTATCGCATTGCCGATCACGTCGCGCCGGTCAACCTGATCGGGTCGCTCGCGGCCGTTCAGGCAGTGCACTCCGATGGCTCGACGCATCGTCCGATCGACCTGGTACTGGTTAAACTGACCGACGATTCGATCTTGATTTCGACCTACGATCGGGGCAACGCGGTCATTCATCGCAAGCTCAACGAAAAAGGGAAGTGGGTCTACAAGTACACGGTCGTCGACCATCTGCGTCCCACCGCCGACGGCGGCATCGATTACGTCGAAAACCAGAACGCCGAGACCGATCCGCTGGGGCTAATCGGCCACGTGCACCCGCGGCTCTTGGCCTACTATCACGACGAGGATCGCTGGCTGCGGCTGACGGCGCTGGGCAAGTATCCCGACTGCATCGTGGCCCTCTCGCGGCACATGCTCTGGTCCCCGAATCTCGACGAGCAGGAGAAGGAGCACGCTCCCGACCTGGTGGTGACGGCGCGGCCCGGTTGGTGCTTCTCCACAGAGGCCACACCGGGAACGACGCACGGATATCCTTTTTCCGATTCGATGCGGCCCTCGTTTTTCATTGCCGGTCCGAACGTCCGCCGCGGCGCCCGCATCGAGGAGCCGTGCCGGCTGGTGGACCTGACCCCAACGATGCTCGACATGCTCGGTTTCCGACTCGATACCGGGGATTTTGACGGCCACGCGTTGCGCAACATTTATCAACCGGCCCCGGGCGCGTCGGCCGCCAACAACTCCGGCCCGACTCGAACGGTCGCGCACAGCGACGAGGATCCGGATGCTCCCGAGCATCGGGCAATTTATTGGGACGACCTGGATCTCAAGGCGTGGCAAAAGCTCTCGTATCAGGGCCTGCCCCAGTACGAGCACATGCCAACCAAAGCGCATGATGAGAATTCGCCGTTCGACATTCACAACATTGCGTACAGCCTGTTTTCGATCAGCGATTTCAACGCGCTGCGAATTCTCGACGATGCGATTTCCCCCCTCGACAACGGCCGGCCGGTCCTCACTCAATCGGTCGAATGGGCCGAGGCCAAACTGCGGTGGTCCGGAATCCCCGCCGTGCGCGACGCCGAGGACGCGCTCGACGTCTCGACGACGACGATCGGTGATTACAGCCCGTTTTCCGTGGGCAACATCAAGCGGATGGACGGCGTGATCGACTTTATGCAAAACCGCGCGACGGCCCTCGATTCACTCATCGCGCGCCCGTTTGGAGTTGAGAACACGCCGGGGACCGTAATCGTCAACAAAGCGATCGACCGCACTCAATATTGGATCTGGGAGACGTATCGATTCGGTTCGCGAATCCTAGGGGGATTCTTGGACGAGAAGGTCCTCGACACGCTCGAAGACAGGACGGCTCACGACGTCGATCGTTTGCGACCGCAGCCGGCCGAATTCGTGGTGCCGCCAGGATCGGCCCTGCCCGAGCCAGCACCCACCTCCAACGGCGCGGCACCGGAGGGCCCGACCAGCGTCCCTCCTCCAGCCCCGCCGGCTGCGAGCCGTTAATCGCTCGCTCCCGCGTCGCGGATCAGGTTGAGCTAAGTGATCGCGCGCCGTTGGCTGCCAGACGGTCGGCGAACTTTCGCGCGGGCATCGAAAACGCGAAGGAGGGGAATTCGCCCACGCGTGCCCAGCGGTATTCCGCCGCACCATTTGGTGCACCGCTCAGATAGCGTGCCGTCGCACAGTGCAACCGGATGCGGAATCGAGTGACCGTGTGACGCAGCTCAAATCCGCCCGATTCCGCTTCGACCGCCAGCCCGCACAGTGCAGCGACCGCTCTTTCCAGGAGAGGCTGTGAGACGACTCTCGCGCCGACAACCGGAACCCGCAAGAATTCCCAAAGCCCGGCCCAGCGCTCCCCGGCTGGCGCCTGACGCAAAAGCCAACGCTCGCCCCGCCGGACTGCAATCATCGCCTGGGAAACAGGCGTCGGTTCCGGACGCTTCTTCGGAGGCGGAATCTCGCCTTGCAGCCCTGCCCGAAATGCCAGGCAACACGAAGTGAGCGGGCACTCCTCGCAGCGCGGATTGACCGGCACGCAGATCGTCGCCCCGAGATCCATCAATGCTTCGTTGAACGCTCCGGCCGACCTGGCGGGCACTGCTCGTTCGGCAAACGACCAAATGGCGTTTTGCGCCGCGGTGGAAGCCGTTGGTTCGCGCAGTGCCAGAAGCCTCGCGTAAACCCGTGATGTGTTCGCCTCGACGATTGGTGCGCGACGGTCATACGCGAACGACGCAATCGCGCCCGCCGTGTAGCGGCCGATGCCGGGGAGTGTTTGGAGGCTCTCCATGTCGCTGGGGACGACTCCCGCATGGTTGCGGACGACCTCGCGGGCGGCCGCGTGCAGGTTCCGCGCTCGGCTGTAGTACCCTAAGCCTTCCCAGAGTCGTAGCACCTCGTGCTCGTCCGCGTCGGCCAATGCCTGAAGCGACGGAAACCGCGAAAGGAACCGCTCGAAATACCCGATCACAGCCACGACCGTCGTCTGCTGCAGCATGATTTCGCTGACCCAGACGCGATACGCGTCG
>DASPSM010000238.1:0-2756 GCA_035623955.1 Planctomycetaceae bacterium | reverse complement strand
GCTCGACGGCGCGCCCTGCCCGATTTACCGAGTGGATGTGGCGCTGCGCGGTTTTCGGGTCCCCGCCGGCAAGCATCAGATCGTCTGCACTTATGATCCGCCGAGCGTGCACACGGGATTTCGCGCTGGGGCGGCCGGATTGGCGCTGCTGCTCCTATGGACGCTCTGGATCGTTGGTACGAGGCTGACTCGCGCGAGACCGCCAAGGACCTCGACCGCGGCGGGGGCTGCAGGCGCGTCGGCGTCGACGTAACGAAGTTGCAATCACCGCACCGGGCTGACGCCCGACGCACTGCCTTCGTTATTGTGGGGGCGCTCGGCTTTTCGAGAGCACGGCCGTAACGTCTTGCGCCAGGCCGCGGCTGAACTTCTCGACCCCCTCGGCGTTGAGGTGCTGGTAGTCCCAGCACAACTCAGCGTTGTAGAGCAGGATTTCAGGGCGAACGACGGTCAATCGCGGGTGTTCGCGCTCGAGACCGTTCAACCACTCACGGACCGGGGAGTAATCGGTTTTGACCGTATCGACGATTGGAACCAGGCGAACGACGAGCGCAACGCCGTTCGCGTCGGCGAGTTTGGCAAGCTCACTGATGCCCGGAGACCATTGCCTGGCGACGGTCACCGTGGGCTTGTTGGGCGGATCGGTCCCTGCCGGCCAGTGTTTGCCCGTCAAGGCCCAGAATCCCCGCGACTTTTGGACCTTCACTTCCAAAGTGAGGTAGGTGTGCTTGCCGCCCCCCTCCAAGAATTGGACGCGCGGGTCGAAGCGCCGCTCGGCGAATGGCTCGGCCCACAGGGCCAGACCCACTCCCACTCCGCGGCGCGCGAAGAACTTCACGGACTCCACGTCTTCCGGCAGTCGGAGTGTCCCTGCGCGATGAGGCCCGTAACTCCAGCGAAAGCGGTGCGGAAAATCGCCCAGATTCTCCGACGCCTCGCTGTCGAAATCGTCCGGAGTCACGGCCAGCACGGCCACGCGAGGTTTCGGATGATGTTCGAGATAAACCTGCAGGAGCAGTCGGTAGCCGTCCATTCCGAGCGCGCCCATGCTCCCCAGGTTGTAGGCGCGAAGCCCGCTGGCCTGCTCGAAGACCACCGGGTCGATGCTGCAGCGACACGTGCTGTCGCCGATAAAAAGGACGTCGTTATATTCGTTCGACTTGAGAGCGTACTCCGCCGGATAGACGATCATCGCCTCGTCGCGGGTCGGCGCGCGGAACGGATCCAAGAATGGCGGATCGGCCCTGTAGTTCTCACCGAGGAGGGACGTCATGCCCGCCAGCAGGGCCAGGCACAAAAGAGCCATGCCCATGATCGCGGCGGTCGGGCCTAACCGCGTCGCCGCCTGCCGATACACTCGCGATTGAGCTGCCATTGAAGCCGAGAGTTTAAAAGAGCGCCGGTGAGAGGAGTGCGCGGGCCAGCGCGCTGACCGAGAACATCGACCGGTGCAATTTAAAACGCCTGGTAGAGGATTGGTCGAGGCTGCTTTTGCAGCGCCCAGTCGACGAAGAAAACCGAAACGACGATCAGCATCTGCAGCCAAACAAAAGTGTACAGCAGGGCAGGCCGGGCGACGACCAAGGAAGTCAACCGCGAAATCACGACCGCGACGGCCTCGGCTTTCCAGAGAGCAACGATGGCAACCGCGGCGGCACCCAACAGGACCAGTTCTCGTGGATGCCACGCGTAGCTCGCAATCCATTGGGGCAGCTGCAGCAGGCCCGCGCCCCCGGCGCTCAACAGGGCCAGCGCGTCTCGCACGCTGTTGGCAAAGAACAGGTGGCACAAGCAGATATAATTCAGCGTCACCAACGTGGCGGCCAGTCGCACGGTTCGACTGTGCAGATAGGCGTGCATTCCCGAGCGACCCAGGAATGCGCGCAAGCCATCTCCATAGGCGCGGGTCGCCGCGGCCCCCAAGCCATTGAGCGCGCCGAACACGACGAATCCGTCCGTCGTTCCGTGCCAAACGCCGGCCACGAACAGCGCCACGAACAAGAGCGCGTAGCTCCAATATCGGGCCCCGCCGGGGAACCGCGTGGCCGCCGCCTTGTAGCTGGCCATGAAAATGTAGTCGCGGATCCAGTGGCTCAGGCTGATGTGCCAGCGGTCCCACCAATCCAAAACATTCCTCGAGAGGTACGGCCGGTTGAAGTTCTCCGGAAGCGTGAAGCCCAGCAAGCCCGCCGCGCCGATCATCACGTCGGTGTAGCCGGAGAAGTTGAAATAGAGATAAATCGGATAGACGTAAAAGCTGGCAAGGAAACTCGAGAATTGGGGATGCAACAGCGCCTTGGCGTCGGGCAACGCAGAATGTGCGACTGCCCCCAACAGGCCGATTTTGATCATGCCGGCCAGGATCCGCATCCAAAGAAAGACGCTCTCGCGCGACTCGCTGGGCCGCAGATCGACTTCCTGCCAGCAGCGCTCGAAGTCGTTGTAGCGCTGGATGGGGCCGGCTGTCAGCGTAAAAAACGACAACTGATAGCCCAGGTAGCTCCACAAACTGAAGCGAGCCAGTTGTCCCTGCCACTGGTCCACTAGCATGTGGAGGAATTTGAAAGTCATGTAAGACAGGCCGACCAATTCGACGGGGTGGATGTCGAGATCCCAGTCGAACGGCATAGGGACCAGGCTGGCAACGAACGCGTACCGCTTGAGATACAGGTACAAAAGCACAACCAGCGTCGCCGCCACGCCGACGATCGCGCCCCGCCGCCAGGTGCGAACCGTCACGAGCGCCAGGTATGTCG
>DASPSM010000235.1:0-2351 GCA_035623955.1 Planctomycetaceae bacterium | reverse complement strand
ACGATGCTCTGGGCGTCGATCATTTTTCCCATCACGCCCCCCGAGCTATTGGCCGCCGCCGTCAGGATTGGGGAGACGCCGATGCGGCCGGCTGCCACGCATTGCAGGTTGCCGAATAAGACGTTCGACGACGTATCGCTCCCCGTCAGCGCCACGCCCAGCCAACCCAATAGCGGCGAGAAGAAGGGGAACAAAATCCCCGAGTGGGCGAACGCCAGCCCCATGGTCGTGTCCATCCCGCCGTACCGCGACGTGAATCCGAGGGCCAGCATGGCCGCGATTGTCAGCAGCGACGTGCGCACGCGTCGCAACGTCCGGCCGTAGAGGCGGATTAAATTCACCGGCGACACGCCGAGCGACAGACCGCCGACGATTCCCGCCAAGAGCAGTGCTGTCCCGGTGGCGGAGAGAGCCTTCAGCTCGAAGACCGCGTCTTCGGGCGTTTGCGTCGGCACGACGGGGGGCATCCTCGCGACGCTCTTGTCCAAATAGGGGACAGGAATCCGCCACATGCCGATCTGGTCGAGCGTCTTCTTGACCTCGGGCAGGCCCCAGACGAAGACAAACACGCACAACAGGACCCACGGCATCCAGGCCAGGATCGAATCGCGCCGCGATGGATGCGAGACGGTGACCGGCTCTTCGTCGGCAAATTGCCACGACGTCGGCGGCTGCCAGAACCGCAACAGCACAACGAGAGCCAGAAGCGAAAGCACGGCGCTCACGATGTCGACAAGCCACGGGCCGTGGTAGTTGCTCATCAAGAACTGCCCGATTGCAAAGCTGCCTCCTGCCACCAGGCACGCCGGCCAGACTTCGAGCGTTTTCCGCCAGCCGGCCAGCACGATCACCAGCCAGAAGGGGACGATCAGCGAAAAGAACGGGAGCTGCCGGCCGACCATGGCGCTCAGCGTGTGGATGTCGAGTTTGGTCACCTGCGCCAGGGCAATCAGCGGAGTTCCAAGTCCCCCGTACGCCACGGGAGCCGTGTTGCCCAAGAGCGACAGTCCGGCCGCCTGCAGCGGCTTGAAGCCTAGAGCGACGAGAAGTGCCGCGGAAATGGCGACCGGCGTGCCGAACCCGGCCGCCCCTTCGATAAAGGCGCCGAAGCTGAAGGCAATCAACAGCGCCTGAATCCGCCGATCGGTCGACAGGGCGGCAATCTGCTGTTTGACAATCTCGAACCGCGCCGTGTGCACGGTGATATCGAAGACAAAAATCGCATTCAGCACGATCCAGCCGATCGGCAACAGGCCGAAGGCCACTCCGTACCCGGCCGCGGCGATCGCCAGCTGCGGCGGCATCCTATATTCGCCGATCGCGATCACCAGCGCCGCACCCAACCCGCACAACGCCGCCACATGCGCTCGGGCGTGAAAGAGGCCCAACAATCCCAGCAACACGATCACCGGCAGGGCGGCGACCAGCGCGGACAGGAAGACGTTGCCGAGCGGATCGTATTGCTGGACCCAGATCATCGGCAACAGGTTAGAAAGTTTCGCCAAACAGCGGGAGAGCGATCCGCCGCGATCCCGGCTCGGCCTGCCAAAGGGCGATAAGAACTGGGGGTGCGCTTCGCTCGACCCCAGCCACCCGAGCCGTCTTATTCCTGGCCGTTACGGCAAGACTTTCAGCAGCGCCTTCGACGGGGCGATGGCTCCAAACACGCCTCCCTGCATCGTGACCATTTTGAGGGCGGCCAGGTGGTTGCCGTAGTCGGTCGCACCGCAGCAGTCCTCCAGCAGCAGGCATTCGTAGCCGCGGTCGTTGGCTTCGCGCAGCGTGGTGTGGACGCAGACGTCGGTGGTGATTCCTGTGAGAATCAGGTTCTCGATCCCGCGCTGCCGGAGGATCAGCTCGAGGTCGGTAGCGCAGAACGAGCCTTTGCCCGGCTTGTCAATGATCGTCTCGCCGGGGCGCGGTGCCAGCTCGGGGATAATCTCCCAGCCCGGCTCGCCGCGGACGAGGATTTTGCCGCACGGGCCCTGGTCGCCGATGCCCGCGCCGATTCGCCGCGAGCGCCAGCGTTTGTTGGCGGGCAAATCGGCCAGATCGGGCCGATGCCCCTCGCGAGTGTGGAAGATCGGATAGCCGCCTTTGCGCATCGCGGCCAGGACGGCAGCGATCGGCTCGATCGGGGCCCGCGTCAGCGACAGATCGTAGCCCATCTTGTCGACGTAGCCTCCCCGGCCGCAAAAGTCCGTCTGCACGTCGATCACGATCAGCGCCGTATTCGCCGGCCCCAACCGGCCGCTATAAGGCCAGGGGTACGGATTGGCTTCGACATAGGTCCCGGTTGTTGTCGACATGGTCGAGCGCCTGTCTCGAGTGATCGGGCCGTTGACGCGGTT
>DASPSM010000233.1:0-2192 GCA_035623955.1 Planctomycetaceae bacterium | reverse complement strand
AGTGTCGGTCGGATCCGAGTGACCCGGCGAAGTGGCTGGGGATGGTCGTGGGGTCGTTGGCGGGGCTGTGCGGATCCCGGAAGCCAAAAGACAGAGTTTGGGCGGCTCGTTCGAGCGCCTGGGCTTGGCGCTGGAGAGACTCCAATTCGCGCTGCTCCCGATCCACGTCGACGTTCGATTCCTCGAGGCAGCGTTGCCGGACCCGGCCTGCAGCGGGATCGGGAGGGGTCGGCGTCTGGGGGTTCAGCTCGCCGCGGATGGTGAACAGGTTCTCTCCGGTCGGGACGAGGTCCGCGAGGGCCGGCAAACGGACAATTTGAATCCGCTCGGAATGGTCGCCCGCCGGCCCCGAGGCGTCCACAGCGCCGACGCCCCCCTTGAACCTTCCGTCGGAATCAATCTCGATCTCACACTCGGGTCGTTCGGTCCTCACCGTGGGACGCAGCCGCAACTCGCGCGTCGAAGAGCGCCAGACGATTTCGCCCGAGGCGTTTACGGCAAATCGCCCGCAGCGCGTGAAAAAGGCGCGGTGCGTTTGGGGCTCTTCGAGTTGAAAGAAGCCTTCTCCCTCGATGGCCAGATCCAGGGCGCGGCCTGTTTGGCGGAGCCTGCCTTGACTCATGTCGACGATCGCGGGCCCCAACCGCACGCCGGCCCCGACGGGGCCGTGCCCCGAGCTGGAAAGACTCGGGATCCCCTCGAACGGCACGCCGACTCGCTTGTAGCCGTCGGTGCTGGCATTGGCGATGTTGTTGAGCAGCACTTGCTGCGCTTGATTGATGGCCTCGAGGCTGGCGGTGATCGTCCGCGACGCGTCGGTGTCGGCGTCGGGAAACAGGGTCGGGGATTCTGCCGGGGCCAACGGCTGGCTGGTGATGGGAGCGGACGGCGTGGGAACCCACGGCGACTGCCCGATCGGCGTTCGGCTCTCGAACAGCGAGGGCATGCGTCCCAGTTCTTCTCGAAGGCGCAGGAGCTCGCGCGCACGGCGGGGGGACCAATCCTTCAACGAATCGTGCCAGACTTCCCGCTCTTCGGGCGTCGAATTGGGGAGCGCGCGCTCGATGAACTGTCGGCCGAAGGAGTTCGTCCCGGGAGACGCCGGCCCCGATCCTGGGGGTTCAACCGTGGGCAGTTCCGGCCCCTCCGGCCGCAACGGGACGGCATTGGTGCGGGACGGCAGCGGAAGCGGCTGGGGAAAGGGGGGCACCGACGACCCGTTCGCGTCGGCGCTCCGCGACGCGCCTTGTGCGGCCTGTTCGTCCGCCGAAACGGCGTGGATCACTGTGGCGGCGCGCATCGCGCGAGACACAGAAGCAGGGCGTTCGCTGTCCTCCCCAACTGCCATCAAAATCCGCTTGTCCGGAGGGGCCTTCACCGGGCCGCTTGCCGGCGGAGACTCCGGCATTTTGCAGTCGGGGATTGGGCAGAAGGGGGGCGTGGCGTCGGCGACCCGTTCGAACGAAGCGGCGACCTGTTGAGCCGGGGCGGCTGGAACGTGGCGTTTGCCGGCGCGGGCGATCCAATGAGTGCCGACGATCAGGGCACTGACCAACATTAACGAAAAGAGACCGGTTGCCGCGCGGTTCACGAATCCCATGAGTGCCCTCCCTGGCTGATAGCGAAGGCACGGTAGCCGAATCGGACGAACGCGGCAAGAGAGCTTGGCTCCCAACCTCTTTGCACGATGGGACTTTGAAACAAAGTGCCACGCTCGGGTCAGACGTCTGCTCGAGATCCGATCCGGCAAGGTGCTTGCAGGCGAAGGCGAAGGGCGTCGTTTCGGCGGCGCGTGGCGTTGGGTGAAGAGCGTTCGTCTCGACGGATTGCAGTTCCTTCATTATAAAGCCGCCCCCAGACGCGGTTTTCCGCCGCTGCGGGGGTAAAAATTGCGCGGAAGGCGGGCGGGCCAGCACGACAGCCGAATCCGCGCGAGCCGTTTACGTGAATTTGGAATCTCTTGGCGAAACGCCCCGGCATCAGGGGGCAGTTTCGAAACCCTCTCCCATTCCGATGGGAGAGGGGAGGGTGAGGGCTCCTTTGGCTTTCTGCACGATTTTCAAAAGCCGCCCTCACCCCGGCCCTCTCCCGGCGGACCGGGAGAGGGTGGTTACGAATCCGCCTCGAGGGGGCCAGACCCAGAATCGCCCGGCGCTTGGGGTCGCATCGCGATCCGGCGCGAGATCGGGAAT
>DASPSM010000231.1:0-10649 GCA_035623955.1 Planctomycetaceae bacterium | reverse complement strand
CTGCGTCTGGGAAAATTGCGCTTCCGCCACATGCTCGACTGGATCGCATCTGAAGTCGCTGCCCAACTTCACGATGCCAGCACACCTTACGTCGCATTTGCAAAATGAACGAACTTGGCACTACTGAATGACGAAGGAATGTCCAAATGACTGAAGCACGAATCGTGTCTTTCCTTCGTGCTTCGAACTTCGTGCTTCTTTCGTCATTCGTGCTTCGTCATTCGAGCTTCAAGCGTCGCGCCATTTTCTAATAGACACCGACGGTTGTGGTCTTGGCGAATTCGCGGAAGGGCTTCACGCCGCTAACGCCGTCCCACGGGTACTTTTCGTGGGGCTTCTCCCGTTCGCCTTCGTCACGTTCGAGGAAGCCGGGGATGAACAGCTCCTTCGTGAGAGTGTAGAGCTTGACCCGACCCGAGTCGCCGTACGCGACGACCTTGGTGTGATCGACAAAATCGACGACCTCGATCACGGCCCGCGGCTCGGGGGCATAGTAGGTGATCTTGTAGTTGTCGGCCGGATCGAACGGCTTGCCGCACGCCAGGCCCATCAGCGTGTTGCCGTAGGTTGGCGTGATGTAAACGTTCGGCCCCAACAATTCTTCCCGGCAGAAGCGATACCACTGCGGCGTGAACTCGGTGCCGCCGGCGAAGATGCCGGTGATGCCGGCCTCCTCGATGCTCGATCCTTCATTCATCAGCCGCAGCGCGAGAGCCTCGAGCAGCTTGGGCGTGGCGAACATGCACTTGATCTCGTGCCCCGCCGAGAGGATCGTCATCGCCTGGTCGATCACGTGGTCGGCGTACGCCTTCGCGCCCTGAACGTCTCCGTTTTTGAGCAGCTTGACGACCCAGCGGGGATCGAGATCGACACAGAAGCAAATGCCGCCGCGGTAATGGGCCAGATGCTCGACCGCCAGGCGCAGACGCCGCGGGCCCGACGGCCCGAGCATCATCCAGTTGGTTCCCTTGGGGAAATACTCGTCAGGGAGCGTGTCGCTGAAGATTTCGTAGTCGATCCAGTGATCTTCGATCACCACGCGGCTTTTGGGAATACCCGTGGTGCCGCCGGTCTCGAAGACGTAGGCGGGCTTGTCGGCGAGCCCTTTGGGAATCCAGCGGCGGACGGGTCCACCCCGCAGCCACTCATCCTCGAATAGCGGGAATTTTTTCAGATCGTCGAACGCGCGGACTTCTTTGCGGGGATCGAAGCCGAATGTTTTGGTCTTCTCGAGCCAGAAGGGGCTGCCGGTGGCCGGGTCAAAGTGCCAGGCCACGATCTCGCGGGTGTGCTTGTCGAGGCGTTCGCGGGCTTGCGCGACGAGCGTGTCGAGATTTTTGGCAGGCGAGTTCGAGACGGGGGCGGGGGCGGCATTCACGATCGATTGGCTCCCGAGCGCGGAGGCGAAAAAGTCACGGTTTTTCCGTAATTCTAGGGACTGCGCGCGAGTTTGCAACGCGATGCGTGCGCGGTTCGATCGATGTGCGCTCGAAGATCGGAGGCGAATGGCGGCGATCAAATGGACCAGGCATGTGGCCTCACAAGTCGCAAAACTTGAGCGCGATTTGGAGCAAATTGTGCCGTGGGGCCAAATTCTCTGGCCCCAGGCCGCCTTGAAAGGTCGTTTTTCCCGATACTACTAGAAAGTGGCGGCTGGCCTGCCGCCGGATAAAACACGACCTGCCAATTTTGCCGTCAGGTGGCAGCGGGCTCGGCAACGCGGCGATATACTTAGTTGAAGCGCCTGGGCGCGACGGGCTCTTTTTTTCAGGCCGGTTCGATTGGGACGAACCCATCCTCAAGGTGGCCGCCCCGGATCGAGCCGTGTGAGCGTCGGGATGCGTATGAAGAACCGTCTGCTGTGGATCGGGGCGTTGGCCACCGTGCTGGGGCTGTCGATCTCCCAGACGCTTCCGGGCCAGACGACTCCTCGTCCGCGGCGGTCGCAAGCCCGCCCGAACGACGCCCCGCCTCCTCCAGAGACGCCGGATCGATCGACAATCGAAAAGCAACGCAAGGCGTCGAAGCCTCGACGGCCGGCGCCGCGTCCGTCGTTCTTTCAGAACTTGCTGGGGGGCAATTCTTCGGGTTCCCGCGCGGACGATCGCGACGCCAGCGATCGGGAAGCGGCTGCCGCCATTGAACGCCGCGGTCCGCGAGATTCGATCGACGGGCGGATTCCGCACAATGCTGCCGAAAGCAAACGTCTCGAGCAGGCCGAGCAATTGATCTCCGCCGGTCATGCCGACCAGGCGCTCGAGATCCTTGAGATCGTGCTGGCCCATTCCGATCACGCGACGATCCGCACGCCCGACGGTCGGCCCGGGTTGGTCGCGTGGGAGGCGAATCGGCTGTTGGCTCACCTTCCCGCGGCGCAGTTGGAAGTCTATCGCCTGCGGCACGAGGCCCAGGCCCGCGAGCTCGAGCGAGCCGGTCGCCGTGCGGGTAATTGGGACCAGGTGATCGACGTCGCCACCGAGTTCTTTCACACGGAAACCGGGCAGCAAGCAGCGAACGCGATCGGCAACTTCCATTTCGACCGCGGCGAATTCGGGCTCGCCTCGCTGTGGTACGGCCGGCTGTTGGAAGCGAGTCCCCCCTGGTCACGCGATCCCAAGTGGCGCCTGAAGGTCGCGCTGACATTTCGGGAGGCGGGAAACACTGCGGCCAGCGACGACTTGCTCCGGCAGCTCCGTGCCGAGGGAGCCGACGCATCAATTGGAGTGGGCGGCGAGTCGGTGAAGCCCGAGGCGCTTCTCCATCAGTTCCCATTGCCGGAAACGCCAACCTCCGCGGTCTTGGACGAGTGGCTGCAGTTCCAAGGAAACGCCCGCCGAGCGGGAACGCCGGCAGGCGGCGATCCGTTGTTGTTGACCCGCTGGTCGCACGCTTCGACGCAGAACAAGCACGTGATCGACCAGCTCGACTCGCTCTCGCAGGATCTCGCGGATCTTGGCCGGGCGGCAATTCCCGTCGCGATCCCCCTCACCATCAAGGACCGCATCGCGTTCCGCACGCTCCGCGACGTGCATGTGATCGACGCGGCGAGCGGCAAGCTGTTGTGGGAGACCCGCCCGCAGGTTTCCGAAGACGCGCTGGTCGCCAGCCGCCCCTTGCCCTTCGAGTTCGAGGATCGGTGGGGCGGCTTCCGACGCTTTCGCGGAGGGCCGTGGAGCACGGAGTTTATCGGCGGCGAAGGGGGCGCGGACGGCCAACCGCTGACGGGACTGTTGTTCCGCAGCCCGAACTTCGGACTGCTCGCCAGCGACGGAACGCGGCTGTTTGTGATCGAAGACGACGCTGTGATCATGCACGGGCCGGGAGGCTCGGGCTTTCAGCCCATCGCCGACCTTCCCGAGGGACAGCGGACGATGCGGCCCGGCAATCGCCTGGCCGCGTACGATCTTGTCACCGGCCGCGAAGTGTGGTCACTCGGTGGACAGGCTAACGGCGAGTCGTTCGATCTGCCGCTGGCAGGCTCGTTCTTCTTTGGCGCTCCGCTTGTCGACGGGGGCGAGCTGTTCGTCGTCGCCGAGCGCGACCTCGACGTGCGACTGTACGCGATCGACCCGGAGTCCGGCGCAGTCCGCTGGTCACAGCTCCTGGCACACTCTGATAACAAAATCGACCAGGAATTGGGCCGGCGCTGGCGCACCGCGCAGGTGGCGTCGTCCGACGGAATTCTCGTCTGTCCGACCACCGTCGACTGGCTCGTCGGAGTCGATCGGCTGTCTCATTCCATTTTGTGGATGCACCGCTATTCGGCACCGCGGCCGCAGTCTGAACGCCGCGAGCGCGAACAAGGGGACACGCTCGTCCAGCCGACCGAGCTGAACTTTCAGTGGTGCCCATCGGCCCCGATCATCGCCGGCAACCACGTGCTTTACACGCCTGCGGAAGAGTCGAACTTGATCTGCCTCGACCTGGCGACAGGCGACCTTCGCTGGCGGTTCCCCAAGGGCGAGGAGCAGTTGTACCTGGCCGGCTTGTACGACTCGTCTGCCATCCTGGTCGGCAGATCGATGGTCACGTCGCTCGCGATTGAAACCGGCAAGCCCCACTGGACCACCGCGCTCGACGAGACGCAGGGTCCGCCGAGCGGCCGCGGCGTGATCTCTTCCGGGCGTTTCTATCTCCCCTTGCGGGGAGGCGCTCTGTGCGCAATCGACCTGACCAACGGAAGAATCGTCGAGAGCACACAGGCGCTCGCAGGGACTAAGCCGCTGGGCAACTTGACCCTCTATCGCGGGATGATGCTCTCGCTGAACGCCTACGGGCTGACCGCATTCGAGCAGCGCGACGCGATCGAGCGACAGATCGCGCAGCGCCAGACGACCGACCCCCGCGATGAATGGGCTTCGGTCAAACGGGCAGAAATCGCCCTCTTGCACAACGATTCGGCAAGCGCCCTGGCGTCGCTCGACCGGGTCGATTCTCAGCACCTCGAGCCTCTCTTGTCCGACGCTTACCGCCAAGCGCTGTTCGATGCGCTCACTGACGCAGTCCGCCATGACTATGCCGCCGGCGACCGCCCCTTCGAGCGACTCTCGCGGCTGGCTCAAACGGGAGATGAACGGCTGCTGGTCGGCCGGCTCGAGGCCGAGCGGGACCTGGCGGTTGGCAAATTCGGCGACGCGTTTGCCGCGTTCCAAAAACTGGCGATCACCGACCGACGCGGCGTGATGATTCCCCGCCCGGACGATCCGCACGTGACCGTCGACTTCGATGCGTGGATCGCGGGACGGCTGTTTGAGATCTGGCAGAAGTTATCGACCGCCGAACGGGCCCGCGTCGACGTGGTTCTGGCGGGTGAGGCGGAGCGCGTCTGCCGGCTCGATCGCGAAATGCAGGAGCGCTTTGCGGAGCTGTACGCGTTTCACTCCGCCGCCCAGCCTGTCATCCTCGGCCTCGTCGAGCAATACGCGGCCCAAAAAGATCTGTTCCGAGCCGAGCGCTTGCTCTTGCGACAGGAGCGCATTGCTGACGAAAAGACGGCGGCCGCCGCCCAGCTGCGTCTGGCGAAGATCCTCGAGGAACGCGGCCTTGCCGACGACGCGGCTGCCGCTTACCGGCGCCTGGCTGCCTGGCATCCAAACGCCTGCATCTCGGGCGATGCGAGTGCAAGCGATTACGTGCAGAACCTCCGGGACGCTGGGCTGTTCGACCCGGGCCACTTCGCAGGGCCGAATTGGGGTGATCCGGAACTGAAGGTCCATCGCTTCGGCACCAACTACTTGTCCAACCACATCGAAGAACTGCTCATGGGGAGCGGGAATGAGCCATTCTTCGATCGGCATCGCTTTTCGATCGATGAGCGCCGGCAGCGGCTCGAAATCGTCCGTTCGACCGATGATGGCGAGCGCTGGATGGTGCCCTTACGCTCTTCCAGCCGCTCGAGGCAGGGAGAATACACTGTCGGCATTCCGGCAGGACACGAGCTCGTCGTGTTGCACCGCGATGTGGTGCATTTCCTCTCCCCCGTCGACCAGAGCGTGCTCTGGACACGGTCGATGGAGACGCCTGGCGGAGCCGCCAGCGACTATCGCACACCGCAGGTGTGGCTGCCCCAGCCGCTACGAACGGGCAACCAGTTTGCGAGCCGCCATTCATTGCTCAATCCGTCGATGCAGCGCGGCATGCTCGCCGCGGCCAACACGGAATACGTGTGCCTGTACGGGCGTCGCGAGTTCACCGTGCTCGATTCCCAGACCGGCGAAGTGCGCTGGAAGTGCACGAACCTGCCGCAACACGCGACCGTCTTCGGCAACGAAGACGTGATTTACATGATCCCCTCCGACCGCAATCAGTCGGTTGCTTTTCGGGCCAGGGACGGAAAGCGGCTCGAAGCGTCAAAGCTCGGCGACCTCCTGGTGAGCGCGATCGGAGTCACGTCGCGCGGGCTGGTTGTGGCAGACGGCCGCTCGTCGCATATCCTGGGCCTGGAGCCCGCGCGGACGGTCCTGCGCCTCGTCGACCCCCTTACGCTGCACGAATCGTGGCGCGCGGAATATCCCGGAGGAACGAATCTGACCCTCCTGGACCAGATGCACATGCTGGCCGTTTCGGCGGCCGGCGAGCTCGAAATCGTCGACCTGCAAACGGGAGAGCGACGCCAGCTGGCCGACACGTACCCAACAAGCCAGCTCCGCGCGGGCGACACATTCGCCGTTACCGATCGCGAGCGGCTGTACTTGATGCACAGCAACCAGCGCCACACGTACACGGTCCAGTTCCCGGAGAATTTTCAACGCTCGCTCAACGTCGTTGGCCCGATTACCGCGTTCAATTTGCGCGATGGTAAGCTCGCCTGGAACAACACGCGCATTCCGGCGCACAACCTGGTGCTCGACTTCCTTGCCGACTCGCCTGTCCTGATCTTCGCCGGCCGGCAGCTCGTGCGCAGCGGCGAATTCGGGCACTGGAGCTTCAACCTGCTCGTGCTCGACAAGCGGACAGGGCACCAGGTGCTCAAGGCGACCGATCCGTCGGCCTCGAACTTCAAAACGCTGGAAGTGAATATGGCGGAGAAGTACATTGAGCTAAGGTCGTTCAATCAGCGATTGCGGTTGATGGCCTCCGATCCCTCCCAAAGCGGCGGTCCGCGCGCCGCCGCTCAGTAAGCCGGGCGCGCCAGCCTGCGTATGCGGCCGCCGCGACGAGACTCGGACGCGGCGCGAAAACATCCTGTATGCGCGATTTTGAATATGAGGCCCCGCGTTCGGTAGCGGATGCCGTTTCGCTCCTCTCGCGCTCGGGTGCCCGCGCGCGGCCCCTGGCAGGCGGGACCGATCTGATCGACCACGTCCGCACGGGCCGCCTCGCGCCTGATTTGCTCGTCGACGTGAAGAAAATCGACGAGCTCAATCGGCTCGAATGTTCGGAGGCGGGCTTGCGTCTCGGAGCCGCCGTCCCCTGTTACCGCATCTATGGCGACGCGCAAATCGCGGCCCGGTACGCGGCGCTGGCCGAGAGCTGCCGGATCATCGGCGGCATTCAAATCCAGAATCGGGCCAGCGTCGGCGGCAACCTCTGCAATTCCGGACCGGCGGGAGACTCGATCCCCTCGCTGATCGCGCTCGAAGCTGTCTGCGTGATTGCCGGCGCGCACGGGACGCGCGAGGTTCCCGTTCACGAATTCTGCATCGGGCCGGGGAAAAACGTGCTTGAGCCCGGCGAGCTCCTCGTCGAGCTCAAGTTTCCCGCTCGACGCGCGCGATCCGGTTCGCATTATCGGCGATTCATTCCCCGCAACGAGATGGATATCGCGGTCGTTGGAGTCGCAGCCTCGGTCACCCTCGACCCCAAGGCCGATCGAATTACCGCCGCTCGAGTCGCTCTCGGAGCTGTCGGTCCGACACCACTCCTGGCGACCGAGGCTGGCCGCGTGCTTGTCGGCCGGCCGGTGGATTCAAGCGCGATCGAAGAATCGGCGCGCGCAGCCCGGGCGATCGCCCAGCCGATCGACGACATGCGCGGCACTGTCGAATTCCGGTTGCACGTGACCGAAGTGCTCGTTCGCCGCATCCTGACCGAAGCCATCGACAGAGCGCGACGAACCGAGCGCGATTGATCCAACCGTTTGAAATCCAACTGAATATGACTCGCAAGCGCATCGTTACCGCGAGAATCAACGGAAAGGAACAAGAGTTCCTCTGCGCTCCCAGGCAAACCCTGCTGGAAGTGCTGCGCGACGTCTTGGGGCTCACCGGCACCAAAGAGGGCTGCTCCAACGGCAACTGTGGGGCGTGCACCGTGTTGCTCGATGGTCGCGCGGTCGATAGCTGCCTGGTGCTGGCCGTCGAGACGGAAGGCTGTCGGGTCGACACCATCGAAGGCCTGGCCGCGACCGATCGCCTGCATCCGCTACAGCAAGCGTTCCTCGAAGGGGCGGCGTTGCAGTGTGGAATCTGCACGCCCGGCTTTTTGATGTCGGCCAAGGCCCTCCTGGATCGCAACGACGATCCGAGCGAAGAAGAAATCCGCTTTGCTCTGGCGGGCAATCTCTGCCGCTGCACCGGATACGATAAGATTGTCCGCGCCGTGCAAGCGACAGTAGCCACAACGGCAGCCGGCGCGTCGCAAGGAGCCTGTGAGTGACCACGATCGTCAACGGCAACGAGCTGGCCCAATCGCAGGCCGATGCAGCGACTCGCCCGGCCTACAAAGTCATCGGCACGCGGCCGATCCGGCACGACGGCGTCGACAAGGTCACCGGCCGCGCCAAGTACGGAGCCGACGTGCAATTGACGGGCTTGCTCTACGGCGCGACGGTCCGCAGTCCGCACGCCCATGCACGGATCGTATCGATCGAGGCCTCACAGGCATTGGCGCTGCCCGGCGTCCGTGCCGTCATCACACGCGACGATTTCGTCGATCCCAAGCATCGCGTCGAAGAGCTGGGCGAAGGGGCGGTCGACATCGCCCACCTCAGCCGGAATGTGATGGCCCGCGAAAAGGCACTCTATCGCGGACACGTCATAGCGGCGGTCGCGGCCGACGACGTGCACATCGCCGAAGAGGCAGCGCGACTGGTGAGGGTCGAGTACGAGCCGCTGCCTCCCGTCCTTTCGGTGCTTGACGCGATGCGGGACGACGCGCCGATCCTGCTCCCCGATTTGCGCACCCAGTCGATCGCCGGCCAGAGAGGGGACAAGCCGACGAACATCGCTAAGCATTTCCGATACGAGAAAGGAGACGTCGCGGCAGGTTTCAAGCGGGCCAAGATCGTCGTCGAGCGAACGTTCGACACAGCCACCGTTCACCAGGGATATATCGAGCCCCACAACGCCACCGCGTTGTGGAACGCCGACGGGCACGTCACCGTCTGGACCAGCACGCAGGGGGCCTTCGCGGCCCGCGATCAGTTGGGAAACTTGCTCAACCTGCCGATCTCGCGCATCAAAGTCGTGCCGATGGAAATCGGCGGCGGCTTCGGCGGCAAGATCGCCGTTTATCTCGAGCCGCTGGCGGCGATGCTTTCCAGAAAGTCGGGCCGTCCGGTGAAGCTGGTGATGGATAGGACAAGCGTGTTCGAGGCCACTGGCCCCACGCCGGCTTCGCATATCCGGGTGAAGATCGGCGCCGATGCCGATGGTCGAATTACCGCGGCGGAGGCCTGGCTCGCCTACGAGGCCGGCGCGTTCCCCGGCTCGCCAATCAATCCCGGCTGCATGTGCGTCTTCGCCTGCTATGACGTCCCCAGCGGCCGCGTCGATGGTTACGACGTCGTGGTCAACAAGCCGCGCACCAATGCGTATCGCGCGCCCGGCGCGACGAACGCGGCGATGGCCGCCGAGACGGTGATCGATGAGATCTGCAGGGAACTCGGCATCGATCCGCTGGAGTTTCGGGCGAAAAACGCTGCTCGCGAGGGGACGCGTCGCGTCGACGGACCGGTTTATTCGCGCATCGGCATGGCGGAGACGGTCGAGGCCATCCGGAACAGCGACCACTGGAAAACGAAGCTCGAGGGGCCCCACCGCGGCCGGGGAGTCGCCTCGGGCTTCTGGTTTAACGCGGGGCTGCAGTCCTCGGCAACGGCCACGGTCAGCGCCGATGGCCGCGTGGCGTTGGTCGAGGGGTCGACCGACATCGGAGGCAGCCGCACGGGCATCGCCATGCAATTGGCGGAGACGCTCGGCATCGCGGCAGAAGACGTGACTCCGACGGTGGGCGACACCGACGGCGTCGGCTACACCGACGTCACTGGCGGCAGCCGCGTCACTTATGCGACCGGCTGGGCGGCGTACGAGGCCGGCCAGGACATCAAACGCCAACTGATTCAGCGCGCCGGACTGCTCTGGGACGTCGACCCTGCGATGGTGAACTACGAAGGCGGGTGTCTGTATGGGCCGGGCGACAAGCGAATCACCTTCCGCGAACTGGCGGCGAAGCTCGCGAAGACCGGCGGTCCAGTGATCGGCCGCGGCACTTCGACGCACAATAAGCCGGGCGGCGCCTTCGCCACGCACGTCGTCGACGTCGACGTCGATCCGGAGACCGGCAAAGTGACCATCGTCCGATATACAGCGGCTCAGGACGTGGGAACCGCCATCCATCCGTCCTATGTCGAGGGGCAGGTGCAGGGGGGCGTGGTCCAAGGGATTGGCTGGGCTCTGAACGAGGAATATGTCTACGACGCCGACGGTCGGATGCGCAACGCCAGCTTTCTCGACTACCGCATGCCGACCTGCTTCGACGTGCCGATGATCGAGCCACTCTTGATCGAGGTCCCCAACCCCGACCACCCGTTCGGAGTGCGCGGCGTGGGGGAAGTGCCGATCGTCCCGCCGCCCGCGGCAATCGCCAACGCCATCCACCAGGCGGTTGGCGTGCGCATGCGTCAATTGCCGATGTCGCCGCCGCGACTGCTGCACGAGATCCTGGCCGCGGAGAGCGGAAATCTCTCCCCCGAACACTGAGCTGGCTCAGGCCGTCATCGCCGCGAGCATTTCAAGCAGCTCGGCCAGCGGCAGCCCGACGACATTGCTCAGGCTCCCTTCAACCTTCGCGATGAAGATGCTGCCGGCCCCTTGCAGCGCGTAGCCCCCGGCTTTGCCTCGCGGTTCTTCCGTCGACAAATACCAATCGAGCCAGCGATCGACGTCTTCGACGAATGTGACCCGCGAAGTGACGACGCGGGTCATCCG
>DASPSM010000230.1:0-3628 GCA_035623955.1 Planctomycetaceae bacterium | reverse complement strand
CCCAGGCGATGCAGAGTTCTCATGGGAGCGGCGAGCTGGAAGAAGCCAGAAGCCACGATGGCGGCCGCGACGGCATAAATCTTGGCCGTCGGCGATTCGATGAAGGGGATCCACAACCACAGGCTGGCGATCCAGATCACGTTGAGTAACACGGGCTCGAGCGACGGCCAGAGAAAGTGATTCAGGCCATACATCACCGCGCTCAACTGCGCGACCACGCACACCAGAATCAAATACGGAAGCAGAACCGCCGTCAGCCCCAACAGCACGTGCAGGTCAGAGCCCGGCGCGCTGCCGAGCCACAGCAACAGGATCAACAGCTCCCCGACGAGCACGAGAGCCGTGAGGCCGACTGCCAGGACGGTCAACACTCCGCTGGCGAGGCGCCAACCGGCCTCGGCGCCGTGATGGGTGCGCTCTTGCAGAAAAGCGGGGAGAAAAGCCGCTGTGAGGGCACCCTCGCCGAACATGCCGCGTGCCAGGCCGGGGACTCGGAACGCGACAGAAAACGCGTCCATCAGCGGCCCGTTGCCGAACACCGCAGCCATCGCCACGTCGCGTACGAGCCCGAGAACCCGGCTCGCCATGGTCAACAGGCTGACGGTCCGCAAGCCGGCGGAGACGCCGCGGGCCGTGGGGCGCGCTTGCTTTATTACCTTATCGCACGACGGGCTCGAACCGGGCGCGGTTGACATCAAGTTGAGCCAGGATATCGAGCACCCGATCCGTCGGCAGGCCCCAATCGATAGCCCAATTGATGATTTCGAGGTTCTCGCATCCGGCGTACACGCGGTCGAGAACCCGATCGACCAGACAATCGCCGCTGGCGATCAGCGCGTCGATTTTGCCGAAGGGCTCGTCCTCGAATTCCACCCAGCGTTTTCGGCCGCGGAGGTGTTCGAGGCGGCGGTGGCGACAATAGGCCAGCCAGTATTTGCGGTACCAATCGCGAATGGCGTGATCGCCCAGATCGCGGCCCTGTTTCTGGCTTTCGATCCATTTATGACGCTGGGCTTCGCGTCGTGCCTCCTCGTGAATGCTGGCAGAACGTCCCGTTAACACAGCCTGAGAGCACATCATCCACCTCCGGCCGTCGCCGTCGTCTGCGGTGACCGGCAATCGAGTATTTCAAGCGCTTGAGCCCGGTCGCCCTGCTTCCAGACGGGCTTCCGGGCAACGGTTGTGGAGTGTTCGGGACTATAGCCTGTCATTTTCTTTGCGACAAGGCAGATGTCCCGGCGAGCTTCACGATCAGCGTTTCGAGCACCTGTCGCTCCGAGATGATGAGCGCCCCTTTGAGCGCCGTGTCAGCCTCCAGCAATCGGGCCGAGATCCGCTGGGCCTCCGCCCGGCCCAGGCGGCGCAGATAAGCGGCCGACTCGCCGAGCTCGCGCGGGAAGACGCCGGCTTCTCCCAGCGCGCGATCGAGCGAGAGCCCCTGCCCCGACAGTTGGACGGCCTGAGCCAGCCGACGGAAAACAAACGTCAGGCCTCCGAGAATCTTGTGCGGCGATTCGCCCGCATCGAGCAGCTGATTCAGCAGGTCGAGCGCTTCGCCGGTTTCGCCGCGACGGATGGCGGCCGCGATCGACCAGGTCGTTTCAGTCGCCCAGCCGCCGACGAGCGCCTGGACATCGGCGACTTCGATCGATGGGCGGTCGCCGACATAGGCGGAGAGTTTCGCCAGTTCTTGCTCCAGCACGCCCAGATCTTCCCCGGCCAATTCGCGGATCAAACCGGCCGCCTCGCGGTTGAGCGATTTGCCGTGCGCACTCTTGGCCGTTTCCGCCAGCCAGCGGATGAGGTCGTTGCCCGAGAGCGGCGAGCACTCGACCTCTAATCCGATCTTCGGAACAGCCTTGGCCAAGCGCGTCGTCTTGGGCCAGGTCTTCACGTCGAGCACCAGGACCGAGTTCCTGGCGGGCTTCTGCAGGTATTTCTCCAGGCCCTCGCGGTTTTGCGACACGAAGCGGTCAGCTTCGTCGATCATCACGATCCGCCGGTCGCCCCACATCGAGATCGTCCGCAGCTCGTCGCAAACGGTCTTGAGATCGGCCTGGTCTCCGGCAAACCGAGTCAAGCCGAGGCGCTCGTCGTCTTCGCCCAACATCAGGCGGCACAGACGCTCGAACGCGGCGCGCTTGAGAAATTGCTCCTCGCCGAAAAGAACCGCAATCGGGCCGGCGCTGGCCGGCGGGGACTTCAAGAATGCGGCGGCATGCATTGGGGATTGACCTGCTTTCGAGCGACGCCTACAGTCGCCGCCCGCCGCCCGATTACAGCAGCGGATGCCGACGATGGCAATCGACGTCGAGAGCAAAGCCTATATCTGCCCCGGCGAAAAGCACCCGATTTCGCGCTCGGTGCATCTGGCGCGCCTGGCCGCGGCATTTCACGCCTGTCGCGAATGTCCGCTCCGCGACGACGGTGCGCGAGTCGCAGTTCGCGACGTGACAGTTGAATGCGTCGAAGAGCCCCGCGCGCCGAAACGCGAGTTGTTTGTCACGGAAGGCTTGCGCGGAGCGTTTCTCAACGCAATCACGCGACAGATGGCGGAAGCCGTCGCCAGTAAATTCGCGGAGCAGTTGTGGGAGCGTGCTCCCGTCTGCGGCCCCAACGACGGGATTGATCGCGGCGCGCACCGAGCACGCCCCACGGTCCTGGTCGGCTATGACGAGCGGCACTCTTCGCCAACTATTTTTGCCGCGGCTGTCGCCGGGCTGCGGAGAATGGGATGCCACATCGTGGACGTCGGATTGGTGACGAAGTCGTGCTTTTGGTTTGCCGTCGACCACATCCACGCTTCGGGGGGCTTGTTCGTGACGGGCTCGGGGACAGAACCCGCCCTGACGGGGATGGACTTTCTGTGGGGAGGCGCCCGCCCAGCATCGGCTGGCGACCTCTCGAACCTCCAAGCCGCGGCCGAATGTCACAATCCGCGATCGCGGTGCGCAACACGTCCAACGCGAACCGCCGGGATCGAGCGCACATTTCAGGCGGCCGCACCGTACGAGGCGTCGCTCGCCTCGCGTTTCGCCGGCATCCAGTTGCGTAAAATCGCGTGTGCCTCGTCGTCGCCCCTTGTCGGTCGAATCGCGCAGCGACTGTTTAAAGAACTGTCCTGCGAGTTGTTGTACGAAGACCTGCCCGTGAAGCTCCGCAATCCGGCGCGCCGGCGAGATGAAGCGATCCTTCGCCTATCGACCGTCGTCCGCGACAAGCAGGCCCAACTGGGGATCCTGATCGACGACGATGGGCAGCGGTGCGGGTTCGTGGACGAACGAGGTCGGCACGTCTCGCCGTCGGCGATCGCCCGTCTCGTTGTGCCTCTGCTGCTCGCGGAGCGGCCGGGGTCGAATGTCGTGTTGGAGCCGGGTGCGCTTGTCGAGCTGCGCCCATTGATCGAGGCCATGGGGGGGCGCTGCCAGACCTGCCACCGGGACCTCGGCTCGATCGCGGCCGCTGTCCGCGACTTTCGGGCCGTGTATGGCGGCGGAGACTCGGGCCGCCACTGGTTTCTGGAAGGTTACGCGAATTGCGACGCGTTTTTGGTAATCGGTCGCGCGCTCAGCGCGCTCAATCAGACCGGTCAGCCGTTCTCGCAACTTGCCGCGACTTGAACAACCGT
>DASPSM010000224.1:0-2844 GCA_035623955.1 Planctomycetaceae bacterium | reverse complement strand
GCCTTCTGGGCTGGACGCCGCGCTCGAACGAAGAGTCGATTCTGGCCACCGCCGAGAGCCTGGTGCGGCTCGGGCTGCTGAAGGATAGCCCGCAAGTCGCCGCTTGACATCGCGCTGCCGCGGTCGCCGGTCGCTCTGCGGCTGCTGAGGAAGGTGTGCCGGCGTCCGCCCGCGGCGGACTTGTCACACCCTACCAGAGACGGCGCCGCGGCGCAGGGTGTGACAAGGCCCGCTTCGGCCGCCGGCACACCTTACTTTCTCCTTGCAGTCGGGTTCAGGTGGTTCGGATTCCGCATATTGGTTGGGTCTTCGCATCGGGCATATAATCGAGCCCGCGCAGCGCCGCGGAGGAGAATTACCCCATGCGTTCCGCCGGCTTGTGGATGATCCCTACAGTTGTGGCGTTCGCTGCCGCAGCCTCGGCCTCGCCTCCCAGGTTGCGATCGCTTGCTCCGGCGGCGATCCAACAGTTCGGCGGCTGGGGCGCGGACGAGTACGAGCGCCAATTCAAAGATCGCCCCGTCAAGTTTTCGGTCGACGTCGACAACGGCGTCGGATTCTATGACGGGGGCGACGGGATCATCGGGCTGCCGGCGAAGGATTTGAACGAAGAAGCGGTCTCAAAAGCCGCGCGGTCGCAAACGGGCGCCCCCGCGTGCCACCTCTCCCTCTCGCAACGTTTTCAGCTTGTCGTCGACGGCAAACCTGTCTCGCGCAACAGGGTGCATCACTTGCGCTACGTCGGCGTCGATGGACTGGAGCATTGGACCGCGATTTTCTCCTGCACCATCAAGGAGAAAACGGAGGGCGAACGGGAGCTTTGGGTCTACGGCAAGGACAAGGAGCCAATTTGCAAGGCCGCACTCAAGGAATCCGCTCGCTCCGCGCGGCCGGCTCGCGCGCCCGGCTCATCGGGCCCACTCGGGCTGGCAGCCATGAGCGGGGGAGACGAGAAGCTCGTCTTGAACCTCACATTCCTCGGGAAATATGCCGGGGAACTCGAGCTTTGGTGCGGAGAATCGATTTCACCCGAGGATTTCCCCGCGACAACCGACGCGGCATCGGTCTCTGCTCTTTCGTCATCGCGCCGGTCGCCGGTTGCCGTTCACGTATCCAAGCCCACCGACTTCGGAGCAATTCAGTTTGGCAACGAACGGGCTGGCTATCTCGCGGACGGAAGCAAATTGCCGAAGAGGCCGCGGGTCTTGTGGACGTTCCCCCCGGGCCCGAATGGATCCCCCGTCGGCCTCGGAGATCCGATCCTCAATCAAGGTGTGGCCTATTTTGGCGACGCAAAGGGATCGCTGCATGCGCTCAACGCTGAGAGCGGAGAGGAGGAGTGGACCCGCAGCTACGGCCACGATCTCATCCTGGCTGCCCCGACGGTTGCCGATGGACGAATCTATGTCGAGTCAGCCGGCGGCGTCACTTGCGCGTCGCTCGACGGAAATGTGATCTGGAGTCGCGAACTGCCCAAATCGTTCGGCGGCACGTGGCCGCTGGTTGTCGGCGACACCGTGTTTGCGGCGGGCGGGGACGGCATGATCTACGCGCTTAAGAAGCAGGATGGGACCGTGATCTGGAGCGCCGACGTGCTTGCTGACCGTCCGGCCGATCTGCATGGTTTTGATTCAAGGGCCGTCCTGCGCAACGGGATTCAAGCGCGAATTCAATCCTCGGCCAGCGACGGCGAGACCTTGTATCAGAATGTGTTCGACCAGTGTCGAATGATCGCGCTCGACTGCCAGACAGGTTCCCGCCGTTGGACCTATCGCGCTCACGCCTGGCTTTATAGCCATCCGGTGATCGCCGACAACTACGTGTTGGCCGGCAGCGAGGACCTGTGTCTGCACTGCCTCGACCGCAGGTCGGGAAAACTGGCTTGGAAGAAAATGACGGGCGGCATTGTCGCCGCAGCGCCGGCCGTGGTGAACGGACGCGTTTATGCACCGGTTTGCAACGGCCTCGTGCTCTGTCTCGATCTCGAAACCGGAAAGCTCCTCTGGTCCCATCGCCAGGACCCGCCTTTTGACGGCAACCGGTTCTGCTATTGCGCGCCGATTGTCACCAACGACGCGGTCTACGTCGCGGCATCGAACGGGGAAATTTATTCGCTCAATGCCTCGACCGGTGAGGCCCGCTGGGGGATCTTTGTGGTGAAAAACTTCGAATTGGCCGCGTACAACATGGCGACCGACGGCAAACGACTCTTCGTGGTCTCGAGAAACCGCCCGTACCGCCCCCCGCAAGGGCGGTTCTCCCTGTTTGCGATCGGCGACTGACGGAACCGCCGACGGCAGCGGTCGCAAACATGCGCGCCTCGGTCCGCAAGATCGAAATCGCTGAGTTCTAAAGTTTCTTCCGAGGGCCAACTCCGATGGACGCCGAGCAGCGCGCTTCCTATCAGGCCAGTTACGACCGCACCGCCGACGAATATGTGCAGCGAATCTTCGACGAGTTGCGGCACAAGCCGCTCGATCGTCAGCTGCTCGACCGCTTTGCCGCCGGCGTGCGCGGGGTCGGGCCGGCGTGCGACATGGGTTGCGGCCCCGGGCACGTGGCCCGTTACCTCCACGAGCAGGGGGTTGAGGTCGTCGGCGTCGACTTGTCGCCGGCAATGGTCGAGCGGGCGCGGCGCCTGACTCCGGGCGTCGAGTTTCGACGGGGCGACATGCTCTCGCTCGACGTCGCCGACGAAAGCTGGGCCGGGATCACGGCGTTTTACTCGATCATCCACATCCCTCGCGGCGACATGCGGCAGGCGCTCGGGGAGCTGCGCCGCGTCCTGCGGCCGGGAGGGACGCTGCTCTTGGCTTTCCACATCGGCGACGAGACGGTGCACCT
>DASPSM010000188.1:0-35823 GCA_035623955.1 Planctomycetaceae bacterium | reverse complement strand
CGGGCGGGTTGGGACCGATTGTTGGGACTTCCCCTTCTCCGCGAGAGTGTCCCGTCCATCGGGCGCGGCTGGTCCAACGGGTTTGGCTGGGGCCACTTGCGGTTGGACAGGATTCGGTTGGGGTGGCTGGGGTCGAGCCGTTAGGCTCGCCCCCAGGTGTTGAGACGCTGCCGGCGGCGAAGACGGCGAGCCCGGGCACCCTGCCGGCGGGTCGACGGGCGCCGGCCGGTTCATCGGGCGGGCCAGGTCGTGGGACTGTTTCAAGAATTGTCCCGTCCCCGCGTCGTAGAACTGCCGCTCGGTCGCCGGTGTGGTGCTGCGGAGTTTGAGGGCGTCGGCTGACAGGTCCATCGGGCACGTGGCCCGGTATTTGACGTGCTTGCGCCGGTCCTCGTACCACTCGATTTTTTCGATCAGCTTCTTTTCGAGCAGCCGCTCCAGGATCCGTGACATCCGCTCGCCGCTCAAGCCGAGCGTTTCGCGAATCCTGCGGGCATTCAGTCCCTCGAAGTGAGCGGCCAGGTACTCGAACGTCCGCTGGCACTGGCGGTCGAAGCTCAGTCCGCGACGCCGCAAGCGCCGGTCCTCGCTAGCCGCGACGAACCGCTCGTCCACGCGGGCCTGGGCCGACTCGATCGTGCGGATGGCCGTTTGCCAGGTGCGAGTAGGTCCCGCCTGCCGGGCGGGACCTGGGTTTTCTCGGGCGGGAACCGCGTTTTCTCGGGCGAGGTTTTCTTTGCCGGCAGGCTGCGAGACCGAGGTCCCGTCCGGCAGACGGGACCTGCCTTCGTCGACGTCGACCTCCCACAGGCCGTGGTGGCCCATCCGGCTGCCGGCGGTGAGCCACAATTCGTGATGTCCCGTCCCCGGATCGAAGGGCCGGCGTCGCGAAAGCAACAGCCACTGACTCGAGAATTCGGCAAAGCCGCTCCAGGCAATGTCGTCGAGCGTGGCCGGGTCGCCTTGCTTGTTGGACCGCTTGCAATGATGCACGACGAGGATCGTGCAGCCGCTGGACTCGCAAAGCTCGGCCAGCGGATGTAGGAGCGAGCCGACGGCAAACAAGTTGCGGCTCTTATCGCCTCCCATCGCCAGATAGGCCGGATCGATCACCACGCAGACCGGCTTGAGTTTCTCGACCAGTCGTTTCAGCTCCTCGACGTCGGCCGGGTCGTCGAGCCGCGGCACGTCGGCGCAAAGAAAGAAATTGTCGAGCGAGGCCAGCGACACGCCCCGAGCGGCACAGATGCGCTGGGCGATCGACTGCAACGCGGCCAGTCCCGATTCGCCCGACATGAACAACACGCGCCCGGGCTCTGGCACCGCAAAGCGTCCGAGAAAGGGCGTGCCGCTGGCCAGCGAGATCAAGAGATCGGCCGCGATCGACGTTTTCAGTGTCTTGAACGCGCCGAAGATCCCGCCCGGCTGCCCGGCCGCCAGCAGCCCGGGAATCAGGTAGCGCGTCTCGTACTTGGCCGAATCCAGCTCCGCCGCACTGAGCAATCGAAAGGGATTTGGCAGAGCCTTCTCGGCCAGCGGCTCGTCGACCGCGACGTCGACGCCGCCTCGCCGCAGGAGATCGGCAACGCGGCCGCCCTTAGCGTCGGGGCCCTTTGCTTCGGGCTTGTGCTGACCATTTCCACCAACAACGTGACCATTCCCACTGACCATGGGGCATCTCCGAATTGGGCTTAGGGTTGGTTCCGCCCGTCGCCGAATCTGGAGGCCTTTAAACAAACAAAGCCATCGCCCAGATCCGGGCGACGGCTCTCGTTAAGAGACTTGTGACGCGTTAAGCGTCTCCGTCTGCGGAAATCAGATTGTTTTTCCAATCTTCATCTTACCACATGCTGACCGAATCAGCGAGATCAGTTTCTTGGGAAACAAGTGCGCGAGGCGGGACCGTGGGGGAACAGTCGGCGGAGACCCCTCACCCCCAGCCGGCTTTGCCCAAAAACGGGGACAGACCCCTGACCCGTTGCGGCTGGAGCGCTGGTGTGCCCTTCCGGTAGGGGGTCAGTCCCCGTTTTTGGGCAAAGCTCCCCCAGCCCCTCAAGGCAAGCCGCGTTCTTTTCAACACGACTTGGAAGAACCGGCGGGCTGACACCCGCCGCTCGCCCGGTTAGTCTGCGAAATCACCCCGCCGCGAAATACGAGCGGAGGATCCGCAGCACCGAATGGGCCCGACGCTGGAAGGCTTCTTCTTTGGGCTTCCAGCCGAGCGGTTGGATGCGGACTTTGATGCTGACTTGCTTCGAGGCAACGCGTTGGCGTCGCGAGGGCGTGGCTTTCTCGTTGCCGAATTGCACCATGACCGTCACCGGCTGCGAGCGGGGCGATTTTCCCCAGAAGGGAAAGACGCTGCGGCTGCCGAGCTTGATCATCGCCTGCGTTTCCGAGACCTCGCTTAGCGTGCCGTGCTCGTCGCGGACGAATCCGCCCAGCTTGTAGACGATCATGTCGGCCGCGATGCAGGCGTGGAATTTCGCCTCGAAGACGTACGGGTCATCGGCCTTTTGATCCTCGACGGCGGAGATTTGCTCTTCGACGCGATTTTCGTCGTTCGTCAGCGAAACGGTGCGGTTGCGGCCTGTTTTCTTGGCGTTGTACAGCGCGCGGTCGGCCCGCTTGAGCAGCGATTCGACCGTGTCGCCCGGTTCCACCTGCGTGACGCCGAACGACGTGGTCACTCGCACGTCGGGATTGCCCCCGATGTTTCCGTTCATGATCGCCAGGCGCAGGCGTTCCGCCCGCTTGACGCCTTGTTCCAGGGCTGTCCCCGGGCAAACGATGACGAACTCTTCGCCGCCGTAACGCGCGACCAGGTCGCCCGAATAGACTTCGTGCTTCACGCAGTTGGCAAAGTCGATCAAGACCTGGTCGCCGACGGCGTGGCCGAAGTTGTCGTTTATTGCCTTGAAGTAGTCGATGTCGCCGAACATCACGCAGAACGGCTCCGTCTCGTCGGATTGCTGCTCGTGGAGCATCAGGGCCAATTGGGTCTCGAGCTCGCCGCGGTTGGCCAGCGCGGTCAGCGGATCGCGGCTGGCGGCCAGCTTGAGGTCGCGGTACTCGCGCGGCCGCGTGCTGTTACGCGACAGGTCGCGGAAGATCTCGGCGACGCCGTGCAGCTTTCCTTCGTGATCAACCAGCGGGACCGACTGCATCTCGACGTCGACCCAGCGGCCGTCGGCGGCCTGCATTTGAATGTTCTGCGTCGACGGCGTCGCGGAGTCGCGAGCCTTTTTCATCGGAATGTCGTCGTCGAAAATCCGCTCGCCCAAAGCGTCGGCATACTTGAGCACGTCCGGGCTCCAGGCCGTCTCCAGCATGTCGAAGGACTCGCGACCCAGCAGCCTCTCGGCACCGCTGCTCCAGAGCACGAAACGAAAATCGGAATCGACGACGTAAAACCCGTCGTACAGGCTCTCGAGCAGATACAAATAGGAAAAGATGTGCCCCAGCGCCCCGGCTTCGGGCCCGAAGGTGGGCGGTGGCGACTTGCCGATCCCGCCGTTCGTCTCCTCGAGCGCTTCGGTGAACGGAACGCCGTCGTTCTCGGCCCACCGCTCCAATGCCCGCACGATGTTCCCGTCGAATTGCGTCCCCGACGCCTCCTTGAGGATCATCATGATTTCCGCGTGCGACTTGGCCTGGCGGTACGTCTTGTCCGAGGAGAGCGAGTCGTACGCGTCGGCGACCGCAAGGATGCGGCCCCCCAGGCAGAAGTTCGCTCCCGCGCGTCGCGTCTGGCCGATGTAGCCGTGATAGTCGTGCGAGGCCTGCACGATGAACTTCACGACTTCTTTACTGACGCGGGTGGCCTGCAGCACGTCGACGCCGATGTTGTGATGCAGATCCATCAGCTCGGTTTCGTCCGGGCTCAGGCGGCCCGCCTTGAACAGGATGTTGTCGGGCACGCCGATCTTGCCGATGTCGTGCAGAAGGGAAGCGACCTCGATCATCGTGATCTGCCGCGTCTCCCAGCCGAGGTGTTTGGCGATGCCGGTCGCCAACAGGGCCACCCGTCGCGAGTGCCACATCGTGGCCACGTCGCGATAGTGCAGGGCGCACATCAAGCTGCGCAACACGCCTTTGGAGATGATGCCGGACAGTGGATCGCCTGGAACGTCCGGGGTCTCGGCTTCGGCCCGCTTGTGGAGGTTCATCAGACCAAGCAGGACCCGCGCCGAATCATGGGGCTGCGGCGTGAGCAGGGCCGATTCAGAGGCTTCTTCAACGGAAAGCTCGGGCTCGACGCGTTCGGTGAGCATGGTTTCTCGCCAAAAATGATGCGGCCCGACCCTGGTCGCTGGAGCAGCGTGAGGGGCTGCGGGGTCCGACTTTCGGTGCGCGGGCCCGCGAATGTCTGCAAACGACGCGAAAATCTACGCCAGCCGCCGCATGTGTCAAACCGGCAACTTCGCCCCCCGGCGACTCTCGGGAAAAAGTAGAATGCCGGATTGCGTGAGAGCGCCCGGTTAGAACGGTTATTCTGGTTCGGGCGGTCGGAGAGGCTGGATCACGCGGTCCGATCGTCAGGACGTCTCGCCCAGCTCTTTCGACCGCAGCGTCGCCGCCTTGACGGCATTCATCAGCGCCGCGCGGAGGCCCCCCGCCTCGAGAGCGTGCAAGCCGGCGATTGTCGTCCCACCGGGGCTGGCGACGGCGTCCTTGAGCACGGCCGGCGCCTCGCCCGTCTGCACAACCATTTGCGCCGCACCGAGGACGGTCTGGCTGGCGAGCCGAGTCGCGACGTCGCGAGGCAAACCCATCAGCACGCCGCCGTCGCTGAGCGCCTCGATCACCTGGTAGATGTAGGCCGGACCGCTGCCGGAGAGGCCGGTGACCGCGTCGAGGAGGCTTTCCGGGAGCTCGACCGCGATGCCGACCGTCGCGAGCAGCCGCGCGACCAGCTTTCCATCCTCCGCGGTCGCGCCGGCCCCGAGCGCGTAGGCCGACGCACCCGCTCCGACCAGGCAAGGCGTGTTCGGCATCACCCGAGCGAGTCGGGCTTGCGACCCGAGCGCCTCGATCAGTGTCTTGAGCGGAACGCCGGCCGCGATCGAGATCACGAGATGCTTTGGTTGCACGTCGGCGCGGATGTCGGCGAGAACTTCCGCCACGTGCGCCGGCTTGACGGCCAGCACGAGCACGTCGCACGCACGGACCACATCAACATTTGACGCCGTGGCCCCGCAGCCTGTCGTGCGAGCAAACGCCTCGCGGGCCGCCGTCGACGGATCGCTGGCCACAATCGCATCGGCGGAAGCGAACCCGGCGGCAACGAGCCCTTTGGCGAGCGCGGTGGCCATACGCCCCGCCCCCAGAAACCCGACTCGAATTGGGTCGTTTGCCGCCGTCATTCACGCATCTTTCCACAAGCGCCGATTATAGGCCCGGCGAGCGGCCGGTGTCAGCCGGCCGGTGCTTGCGTATTTTGTTCGTTGTCGTTTGTTGTTCTTGCCGGACAATCGTCTCCGCGCAATTGACCTTCCCTCGCACTCATGAGTTAAACGCAAGAACCGTCGGCACCCGCACGCGGCGCGCGCCTTTTGAAACCCGCGCGGACGCTGTTAGAATCTGCTTCTCTATGCCCACCGACGCGCCTGCCGCGGCTCCCCGTCGCGAAGATCCCGTCCTCAAGAGCGCCCGCCGAGAAGCCCTGATCGTCTTTGCCACGTGGATCGTCGCGCTGGCCTACACGATCACGTACTGCGCCCGCTACGGTTACGGCCGCACGGGGGACGATCTGAGATACGTGTTCGGCTTTCCCGACTGGGTCTTCTGGGGCATCGTCGTTCCGTGGGGCGTGTGCGTCGTCTTCTCGTGGTTCTTCGCGTCGGTGCTGATGACCGACGAAGACTTGGGGGAAGACCCACCCGGCACCGAAGCGAATCCCACCGCCCTGGCCGATCAGCAGATTCAGGAATCGGGCGAATGCTGATTGCGGCTCAACCCGCCTGGGGTACGCTGACGGCGCTGGTGCTGTTCATTCTCGCGTCGATGTGGATCGGCGTGCTGGCCAACCGAGCGACCCGCGCAGGGTCGTTCATGAAAGGGTTTTTCCTCGGCAACCGCGGGCTCGGCTCGTGGGCCCTGGCGCTCACGGCCACGGTCCAAAGCGGCGGAACTTTCATGGGCTATCCGTCGCTCGTTTACACGCACGGTTGGGCCGTCGTCCTGTGGATCGCCGCGTACATGGTGGTGCCGATTACGGGATTCGGCATCCTCGGCAAGCGGCTGGCCCAAATCTCGCGCCGCTGCGGCGCGATCACAATGCCCGACCTGTTTCGCGAGCGGTTTGCCAGCCCGGGGCTCGGCCTGCTCGTGTCGCTGTTCATCCTCTTCTATATGTCGTTCATGATGGTGGCCCAGTTCAAAGCCGGCGCCCTCGTGATGAAAATCGCCTGGGTCGGCAGCGACAGCTGGTCCGAGGATCAGCGAATCGGCCGCTACCGCGTCACGCAAAGCGGGCTCTCGGGCCTGGCCGCCGCGGGAGTTCCGACGAACGTCATCGAAGCGATCTCACCACTAAAGGACAAGCTCTTCGCCACCGAGCCGCAATTCGCCGATGCAGTTCACGCGGAACTCGCGAAGCTCAAGCCCGCTCCCGGCCCCGACCAGGCCGACGCCTGGGTGCATCAGTTGGCGAACGCCTCGGAGTTGACCGATTGGCCGTACATCACTGGCCTGTTGATCTTCACCATCAGCGTGGTCGGTTACACGCTCATCGGGGGCTTTCTGGCTGCCGTTTGGACCGACCTGTTCCAAAGCGTGATGATGTGGGTCGGCGTCGTGCTGTTTCTGATCCTGGCGCTCCGCGGCGTGGCCCTGCTGCAGGAGCGGGAAGTAGCGAACGGCGCGCCGCCTAGGGTCGCCCAGATGAACACGCTGGAATTTGCCAACCGCCGCGCGATCGAAAAGACGTCCTCTGACTTTGCCTTCGGTCCCGGTTACGACGGACGGCATCAGGGCCGCTCGTTTCTGCCGCTGGGCCTGGCCTTTTCGTTCTTTTGGATCTGGGTCTTTGCGGGGCTGGGCTCGCCGGCCGGCATCGTGCGGATTATGGCGTGTCGCAGCACGGTCAACATCCGCCGCTCGATCTATCTTTTGGGCCTCTACAACGCGTTCATTTACATTCCGCTGGCGATGATCTCGATTTGCGGCCGGGCGCTGATTCCCGACCTGCCCGTGGGCAAGACCGACGACGTGATCCCCATGCTGGCAATGAAAGTCACGAGTGCGCTGCCCTTCGGCGAATTCGTGAGCGGGCTGATTCTGGCGGCTCCGTTCGGGGCGGTGATGGCCACCGTCAGTTCGTATCTGGTGGTGATCGCGTCGGGCCTGGTGCGCGACGTTTATCAGCGATTCGTCCGCCCCTTTGCCACGTCACGCGAACTGGAAATTCTGTCCTACGGAGTAATGACGACGATCGGCGTGATCGCCGTCGTTACGAATCTCCGTCCGGTCGATTATCTGCAGGCGATCGTGGTTTTCAGCGGCACGGGAGCGGCGGCGACGTTTTGTATCCCCATGCTGATGCTCGTGTTTTGGCGGCGGGCAACCGTGCCGGGAATGGTGGCCGCCTTGTTGTCGGGGGCCGGTACGATGCTGGGCCTGTATTATTTGGGCGGAGTGCTTGGGTGGGGCACTTCGCTGATCGGGGAAGCGACGAAGTTCCGGCCCTATTTTCTGTTGGGGCTCGACCCGTTGCTTTGGAGCCTGGCCGTCTCACTGGCGGCCGGAGTCGTCGTCAGCCTGCTGACCCGAACCTGCGACGAGGCCCTGTTGTCGAAGTATTTCGACGCCGAGCCGGCGGAGACTGTCCTTCCCACCGCGGCCGTTGCCGCCGAGGTCCCGGCATGAGTTTCACCAGCATGAGTTTCACGCAACCAGGCAGCCCGCATCGAGTGGCCGACCTGTCTGGGCTCTTGAGCCCCTCGCTGCTCCTCTTTCGCGAGCTGTTGAATCAGAATCTCGATTCGATGATCGGCATTGCCGGGTCGGCCGAGCGGCTGCGTCCGCACTGCAAGACGCACAAGATGGCCGAGGTCACGCGGATTGAGCTGTCGAAAGGGATTCGCAAGCACAAGTGCGCCACCTTCGCCGAGGCCCAGATGCTCGCCGACGCTGGGGCGAAGGACATCTTCCTCGCCTACAACCCGATCGGCCCGAACATCCAGCGAGCGGTTGACTTCTTGCGGCGATTTCCCAACGTCGCCTTTTCGGTGACGGCCGACCATCCACAGGCAGCCGCGACCCTGAGCCAGGCAGTTTCCGCGGCCGGCCTGACAATCGACGTGCTGCTGGATATCGACATCGGATTTCATCGCACGGGAATTCTGCCCGGCGATGCGGCGGTCGAGCTGTATCGTCAAATCGCCAACAGTCCTGGCCTGCGGGCCGGCGGGATCCACGCGTACGACGGCCACTATAATCAGCCGTCGCGCAGCGAGCGCGAACAAGCGGTCGAGGCCGAGTGGCAAATCGTCCGCGCGTTCCGCGACCGCCTGGTGAAACAGGGGCTGCCGGTGCCCCGGATCGTGGTCGGCGGCACGCCCACGTTCCCCATTCACGCGGCCAATGGCGATCCGGCGATCGAAATCGCCCCCGGCACCTGCGTCCTCAACGACGCCGGCTACGGCGAGTCGTATGCGGATATGAAATTCACACCCGCGGCGGTGCTGCTCACTCGCGTCGTGAGCCGGCCAGCCGCCGATCGGATCACGCTCGATTTGGGGACCAAGGCGGTGGCGTCCGATCCGCCCGCTGGGCGGCGGGTCGTCATCCCCGAGCTACCCGACGCCCAACAGGTCGTCCACAACGAGGAGCACCTCGTCCTCGAAACGCCCCGCGCGCGGGAATTCACTCCGGGCGACCCGCTCATGGCGATCCCGCGGCACATCTGCCCGACCGTCGCGCTGCACAAGGATGTTTATGTGATCTCGGAGGGCCGACTCATCGACCGCTGGCTCGTCACCGCCCGCGATCGCTTTCTAAGCTTATAGAAGGCCAACCCGGCGTGCCTGAGAACGGGTGGCTGAGGTCGAGCGCAGCGAGCCCCCGGTCTCGACCGAAGGACAGCAAACCGAGTAGTTTCGATCCATGGTCGACCCGGTCGTGTCTGTTTCCCCAACGCGATTACAAACCGGACTGGAAAGGCTCGACGCGCTGCTCGGGGGCGGGCTGATTCCGGGCACGCTTACCGTGGTGCTGGGCGCGACGGGCATCGGCAAGACGCAGCTCGGCCTGCACTTCGCCCATCAGGGAGAGACTCAGGAAGGCCAGCGCGGCATCCTGTTCGACCTGACGTCGCGCGGCGATTCTCAAAATCACGACGAATACGCGCGCCGGCTGTTCGGGTGGCAGCTGGCTCAGCGATCGGCCGATGCCCCGTTTGATCCGATTCACGTCTGGGATCCCCGCGCGGCCCGCTGTGACTACCTGCATGTCTTCGATCGCAGCGGGCGACGCGTCTCGATCGCCGATCTCCAGCAGGACGAGTGGCGTGAGTGGAGGATCGAGCTGTCGCGCAAGCTCGATCGCAGCATCGCGTTTTTCTACGGGAACTTCATTCATGGGGTGCGGCGCTGCGTGATCGACGGGATCGAGCCGACCGAGCGGGCCAGCGACTCGTTCCAGTTTCACGTCTTCGACTACCTCTACCATCAGATCCTGCGAAAAGACGCGGACTGGCTCGCCCGCGATCTGTTTCGCGCCCAATTTCGGGCCAACGAAGCCAAAGTGGCGCGGCACCTGTACGATCCGCGGACAATCGGCTGCCTGCTTTTGTGCACCTCGAAAGAAGCCCTCCTGGACCAGTTGATGTCGCGCTCGCTCGAGTCGGGCGACGTCCTGACGAACGCGAACACGATTATCCTGCTCGGCAAGGTGCATCAGGGCGGCCGCATGGGCCGGGCGCTTTACGTGGCCAAACATCGCGGCAGCGCCTGCGACGAATCGATCGTCCCGTTCGAGATCACCGACCGCGGACTGGCGTTCTGAATAGCTAGAAGCCGTTTCATGACCATCCTCTCCCGGTCCGCCGGGAGAGGGTCGGGGTGAGGGCTGCCTTTGAAAACCGCGCCAAGAGGCGAGAGGGGCCCTGACCCTGCCCTCTCCCATCGGAATGGGAGAGGGTTTTGAAACTGCTTCTAGCGGCGTTTCGCTGGCGTGAGGCCGTAACCTCCAACCGGCTGGGTAATCGCGATCTGCTGGAACTTGGCGATGAGCGGGCGGCCTTTCGTAATCGCTTCGCGCACTGCGGGCAACGAAAGTGACGCTTTGTGGCTCGCCTCGTCCTCCCAGGCCTCGCTGATCCAGATGCTGTTCGCGTCGGCCGGATCTTTGGCGACGATGTAGCTCAAGCATCCGGGCATCTCTTTGGTCCCTTGCACCAAGTGGGCGATCAACTCATCGCGCTTCCCGTTGGCCGCGGTGAGCTTCGCGATGATTCCGCACATCTTCTTGGCCTCTTTCGGCGGGTCCGCCGCGTGCACCCGAGCCAGCGCGCACAGGAGGGTACACGACGCCGTGGCAGCCGCGAGAACAAACGATCGCCGTACTGTGTTCATGAGAATCTCTTGCCCCTCTGACAAGGGCGGCTCATAGCAGGTTTCTGGGAACGCCAATCTGTTAAAGAGATGCCGGTGCTCATAGCAGTAGTAGCGACCCTCTGTGCCGGAATGCAAGAATGAAGAAGGCGCGGCAGCGCGTGCGACGAATCGATCGTTCCATTCGACGTCAACGACCGCGGTCTGGTTTCCTGAACGGTGTCAACGCCTCGCCGCAACGATCAACGATCGCTGATTCGTCCGAGCGCGCCCGCTAACGATCGCTGATTTGTCCAAGCGGGCCCGCTTGTGTTGTGCGCATTCGTCGCGTAGATTCGGAGTGCCTGCTAGGGAAAGGCAGCTACGCCGGCGACGATCGCCCCGATGTGCAGCCCTGGCGCACAAGCGGGGTTTTTTTGTTGCCGGATCGTCCGACACAGTTCTATGCTGCTGGAGCAGTCTCACCCATCTCGAGATTGTTCTAATGGATGAGCACCTGACGACGCCCGCACCGGAACGGGAATGGGATTCCGCAGTCGCGAACGCGGCGCTCGCGGCCCGATTCGAAGATCGGCAAGCACTGGGTGCGGTGACACAGGACGCAACCAGCGAAGAAGCCGAGCACTTTCTCGCGGCCCTCCGGCGGATGCCCGCGGAATACCAGGCCGTCGTCGAGCTGCGAAGCCTGGAAAAAAAATCGCTCGAGGAAGTCGCCGAGGCCCTCAAGCGCTCGGTCGAAGAGACTGGGAAACTCTGGCTGGAGGCCTTCGCACGCTTGCAAAAGGAGCTGGGCTATTCGACGTGCGATCGCAACTCGGCGTGCGCTCACAATGGCAGCGAACCGCGATCGCCGGCACTTGCTCCCGACGTTCCGCCGCCTTTCTCGACTGAATGCAACAATCGAGGAAAGGTCGCTTCATCCGATGAACTGGCTGCAGTCGATCCGGATGCCGGCCTGCGCGCGGCGTCCAGCCCTGCGCGAGAATGCCTGGAGTTGATCGATCGTGTCCGACGGTATCGTCAGGATCCGACGTCGATGGGGTCGTTCCCCGACATTTCCCTGCTGGGCGACGACCCGGGCGATCGCGTCGGCCTCAGTCCACATCGGCTGGGGCGGTTCGAGGTGTTCCGGGAGCTGGGACGGGGCGGCCACGGAATCGTGTACCTGGCCCGCGATCCAGCCCTGAACCGGCAGATCGCGCTCAAAATCCCGCGACCCGACTTGTTGCTCTCGAAGTCGCTGCGTCGACGCTTCGTGGACGAGGCGCAGGCCGTCGCGCGGCTCGATCATCCGAACATCGTTCGCGTCCTCGAAGCGGGTTTCGAGGGGAGATTCTGCTATATCGTTCAGGAATTATGCGACGGCCCGTCTCTGGCCATCTGGTTGCGGGAGCCGCGCAAAAACGTCGACCCGAGGGATGCCGCTTGGGTCACCTTGCAATTGGCGAAGGCTCTGGCCCACGCGCATCAGCACCTGATTCTGCACCGCGACGTCAAGCCGGGTAACGTGCTGCTCAAACCGTTGGACAGCTGCCGCTCGAACGGCCACAAAGACGCCCACATTGATGGGCCAGTCTTGACTGCTCGCGACGATGTTGGCGTCTCGTTTCCTTTCGTGCCGAAGCTCTGCGATTTCGGCATTTGCAAGGTGTTCGACGAAGACGACGGTCGCACGGCGACGCAAACCGATCTGGTCGTGGGGACGGCCGCCTACATGGCCCCCGAGCAGGCCACCGGCAAGGCAGCGGAAACCGGGCCGAAGACCGACGTCTACGGCCTGGGGGCCATTCTCTACGAAATGCTGACAGGCCTGCCTCCGATCCGCGGGAACTCGCGAGTCGACATCTTGCGGCGCGTCCTGACCGATGAGCCGGCGCCGGTGCGGCGCATTCGTCCCAGCGTGCCGCTCGACCTCGAATTGATTTGCCTCAAGTGCCTGGCGAAAGAGCCGGACCGCCGCTATGCGTCGGCGGAGTCGCTCGCCGACGATTTGGAGCATTTCCTCAAGGGCGAGCCGATCAGCGTGCGGCACGTTCGTCCTTGGGAACGCGCCTGGTTGTGGTCGCGCCGGCATCCGCTTCGCGCGGGCTCGGTGCTGTTGGTGGTGTTCCTGTTCTGTGCCTGGATCCTCACCGTGCTGGCCGCCAACGTGCGCTTGAATGGATTGAATGAAAGTCTGGCGGCCGCCAACGATCTGCTGACCAAGGCGGGAAAGGACAAAGACGCGGCGGCCGTGCATGCCCACGTATTGCAACTGGCAGCCGAGCGCGACCGGGCGCGAGCCGACGAGCTGGTCTACGTCTCGGACATGCAGCAGGCGGGAACGGCGCTGCGCTCGGGCGACATGCGGCGGTTGATGAGCTTGCTCCAACGGCACCTTCCGCAATCGCGAGCTGCAGCCTATCAGGGGGGAGAATGGGACTTCCTCTATCGTCGAGGGGAGGTGGCGCACCACCTCGTCGCCCAGGGAGATCAACCCGTCTATTTTGTCATCCTCTCGCCTGACGAACGCTACCTGGCGACCGCGGGAAAAGACGCCGTCATCCGCTTCTACGAGTTGGGTTCGTCCAAGCTCGTCTTGTCGATCGACAGCCACCAGATCGAAGTGAACGGTCTGGCTTTTTCGCCCGACGGCCGCACCTTGGCTTCTGCCGGCGACGACGGGACCATCGCGCTTTGGGAAATCGATTGGAAGCAGCTGCGGGCTCGCAAGGTCCGGTCGATTAAGGCCCATCCGTTTCAGGTCTACAACGTGCTTTACACGCACGATGGGCGGATGTTGATCTCGGCCGGGCGGGACACAGTCATTCGGCTTTGGGACGCTGCCACGGGACGTTTGGCAGGGGAACTCAAGGGGCATCGCGATTCGGCCGGTTCGATCGCGCTAAATCCGGACGGCAAGTGGGTTGCCTCGGCGGGCCACGACGGTGACGTAATCGTCTGGGACATCGCGTCGCGGACGTTAGTGCACCGCTTTTCGGTCGTCGGGACGGCCGTCTTGTCGGTCGGCTTCTCCGGCGATGGCGGATTGCTGGCGGCGAGCACGACCGCGCACGAGATTCGAATTTGGCGGGTACCCTCCTGGGAACCGGCGAACCAGATCGATTTGCTTGATAACGCCCAGCGAATCACTTTCGTGCCAGGAGGGACGGCGCTTTGGGCCTCTGATTGTGGAGGCACGGTTCACCGGTGCCCGATTGGAGCCGACAGGGCCACTCGCGTGCCGGCTCCAAAAATCTCTGCGCCCCGGGCATGGCGGGCGCATCGCGACCGGATCTTCGCGCTCGTCGTCACGCATAACGCGCAAGACCTGATCACGGCTGGCAGCGATGGCTTTGTGATTGACTGGAATCTCCGCTGCAGTGCGGATTCCAAGGACCTTCGCGATCCCTCGATGCCCGTGGAGGACATTCAATTCGTCCCAGGGAGCAATCAACTGGCGGTGAGCTGTGGCCCGGAAGTCTCGCTGTGGGATCCCGATTCGCTGGTTCGCTCGCGCGTGTTGGGCAGAACTCCCACGAACATCCTGTGTCTGGCCGTATCGCGCGACGGGTCAATGCTCGCCGCCGGGACGATGGGAGGCGTGGTTCGGGTTTACGATTTGAACAACGGCGGTCGCGAGTCCGAGTGGAAGCTCGATCCGACGTTTAACGTCTATCGCATTGCCATTTCCCCCGACGGCCATCTGGTGGCGGCTATCGACCGCTACAACAGCGAAAAACGCGACGACCTCTATGTCTTGGACGCTCGAACCGGCAAACGGCTCGAACAGATCCGCGCGCGTGAATGCAACTGCGCGGCCTTTTCCCCCGACGGACAATGGCTTTTCTCCAGCGGGCCCGCAAATGTCGTGACTGTGTGGAATGCCCGAACCCAGCAGAAGGTCTCCGAGCTTCCAGGGCACGGCAGCTCGATCAACTGCATCGTATTTCACCCGCGCGCTCGCTGGGTCGCGACTTCGAGCGACGACCGGCTGATCAAGGTCTGGGACACATCCAACTGGCGGCTCAAATTCACGCTCGAAGGGGCGCACCGTCCGCTCGTCGCTTTGGCCAGCTCGGCTTGCGGTCGCTCGCTGGCCTCTGCCGAAGAGGAGGGGGTGCTCACATTGTGGCATACAGCGAGCGAAGAGGACCTGTTTCAGCCCCTGATCGACGTCGATTTTTCCCCGGCGCATCCTGAGCGGATCGCGTTCTCGTCCGATGGCCGGCTGGTTGCCTGTCTGCTTAACGATCCAACGAGCGGGCGCTTTGTCCGCGTCATGAAGTGGCGGTCCGAAACGGGGTCTGCCCGGGCGGAGTGATCATTTGCTCCCAGGCATCGGCCCGTCCAAACTCAAGGCCCTGCGGCGGATTCGTCGTTTCGATTGCTCAAGCCGGCCTAATCCGCACAGACTCGCCTTCCCGGGGAAGGCCCCGGGCGCGTAAAATTGGAGCGGTTTTTCGCGACGAATCTTTCGCCAACCACTGACGCCGCAAGACATTGACAATTCCTAGGCCCCGGATTAACTTCCCCGCGAGCCAAGGCCGATCTGCCAGTGGAAAGTTTTCGCCGGGTCGAAAGTTTTCGACTGGCCGAATTTGCGGCAACAAGCGAGCTGCGCGAATTCAGACCCCTCCGAGCGCCCCTCGCTTGCACCCACCATTGACGTTAACCCCGCACTCGACGCTCGAAATGCGCGGCCTGCGTAGGGACCGCATCGTGCGTCGGCCCAGAATCGAGAGAAAGCGATGAACCGGATCCTGCGCTGCTGCACGCTCCTTGTCCTTCCCTTGATTCTTGCCGCCGCGCCCCGCGTGCTGCGGGCACAGGAAATTCTGCAGCAGCAGGTCATCCAGCCGCAGGTCGTCGACGACCCCACCGACTGGGCCAAGAAGATGTTCGATTCCACCAGCCACGACTTCGGCGTGGTGGCCCGCGGCGCCGAGGTGACCCACCGCTTCCGAATCAAGAACCTCTACACGCAGGACGTTCAGATCTCCAACGTGACCGCATCATGCGGATGCACTTCCCCGCAATTCGATACGGCGCCCGTCAAGACCGGCGGCGAAACGTACGTGACGATTTCGATGGATACTTACAAGTTCCAGCACCTGAAGACGTCGACCGTCACGGTGCAGTTCTCGCAGCCTCGCTTTGCCGAGGTCAAGATTCCCGTGCAGGTGTATATCCGCTCGGACGTCGTGCTCACGCCCGGATCGATCAACTTCGGCGCGGTCGGGGTTGGCCAGAAGGTCGATCGGTCGATGGATATCGCGTACGCTGGCCGCGACAACTGGAAGATCGCCAGCGTGAAAACGGGTGATCCGAACGTCGAGGCCAAGCTCGTCGAGACGGCGCGCAACGCGGGGCAGGTCAACTATCGCCTCGACGTCTCGCTCCTACCCACCGCCCCGGTCGGCTTGCTGCGGAAGCAAATGACTCTGGTGACCGATGACGCCACCGGCGGGGAAATCCCCCTGCTCGTGCAGGCGCGGGTGGAGGGGGACATCACGGTGACGCCGACGGTGGTTCAACTGGGGACGGTCGCCCCCGGCACGGAAACCACAAAGACCGTGCTCCTGCGGAGCCAGAAGCCGTTCTTGATCGAGAAAGTCGAGTGCGACTCGAACCGCCAGGCGTTCCGCATGCCTCCGCTGAGCAAAGAGGCCCGCTCCGTGCACGTAATCTCGCTGGCTTTCACTGCCCCGAACCAGCTTGGCACCTTCACCGAGCGGTTCATCGTGACGATTGAAGGCCGGAAAGAACCGGTCTACTTCACTTCGCAGGGTGAAATCCAGGGCTCATCGACGCAGGCACTGAACGCGGCTCCGGCCACGATCCCGCAGGGACAATAGCGCGGATGCCGCAAGTCGTCGGAACGTCGATCGATTCGGGCTTTGGGCCGCATCTCGAGATTCTGCAAGCCGCGGGCTTTGGTTTTCGCGAGGTCTCGCGCACGCGAGATCTCCGCAGAAACGAAGAATTGATCGAAGCCCTCGCCGGGGCCGACGCGGTGATTGCGGGGGCCGAGCCCTATTCGCCGAGAGTCATCGAAGCCCTGCCGTCGCTGCGGGTGATCTCCCGGTCGGGCGTCGGCTTTGACTCCATTGATCTGGCCGCCTGCGACCGGGCCGGCGTCGCCGTCTGCACGACGCCCGGCGTCAATCATCACGCGGTTGCCGAGCTGACGTTCGCCCTCTTATTCGGAGTGGGCCGCGGCTTTCCGATGACCGACCGTCGCGTGCGCGAAGGCAAATGGAAGCGCGTGACCGGGCCGCGCGTGATGGGCTCGACCTTGGGAATCATCGGACTGGGCCGAATCGGCCAGGCCGTGGCGACGCGCGCCATCGGCGTGGGAATGAACGTGCTGGCCTTCGAGCCGCAGCCCAACGCCGAGTTCGTCGCCAAATGGGCAGTCCAGTTGCTCCCGCTCGACGAATTGCTCGCGCGTTCCGACTATGTCTCGATTCACTCGCCGTTGACGCCCGACACGCGGCACCTGATCAACGCGCGGACATTGGCCCGCATGAAGGCCGGGTCGGTGCTGATCAACACGGCCCGGGGCGGGCTGGTCGACGAAGCCGCGCTCTGCGAAGCCTTGCGCTCGGGACATCTTCGCGCGGCCGCGCTCGATGTCTTCGAGGTCGAGCCTTTGCCCCTCGACAGTCCGCTCTTGACGTTTGATAACGTGCTTCTATCGGGCCACGTCGCCGGCATGGACAACGAGTCGAAATACGACACGTTCAAAATGGCCGCCGAAACGATCGTCGCGCTCTACCGCGGCCGCTGGCCGGCCGAGTGCATCGTCAACCTCCGCGGCGTCGATAATTGGCGCTGGGCCCGAGGGTGACGCGGGTGTCGTTCGGCGCTGTCAAGCCTGAGGCGTAAGCCCAGGCTGCTTCGCGATTTATCTGCGCCGCGACGGCAATACCAGGCGAAGCACCGGCCAGCTGACGCTGGCCGCTCGCCGGGCGATTTTCTGCGCGTCGACTCTTCCGCGAGAGCTTTACGTCTTCTGCGTCTCGGCGGGCGCTTCGGTGTTGAAGACGAGGCCGTCGCGCGCGGCATCGACGTGGATCGTCGAGCCCTCCGGGATGTTGCCGGCGAGGATCTCGTTGGCCAGCGCGTTTTGCAGCCGCTGCTGGATCACGCGCTTCAGCGGCCGCGCGCCATAGACCGGATCGTAACCCTCTTCCGCCAACAGCTCCTTCACCGCGGGCGTGACGTCGATTGCGTAGCCCTCTTCTTCGAGCTGTTTCTGCAGCCGGACGATCTGCAGGTCGACGATCTGCCGGATTTCCTCCTTGCCCAATGGATGGAAGAAGATCACCTCGTCGATGCGGTTGAGGAACTCGGGCAAAAACTCGCGCTGCATGACTTCCATGACCCGCTCGCGCAGCTCGCGCTCCTGAGCTTCGCGGCCTTGCCCGCGAGACTCTCCGTCGCGGCGGGCAAACTCCATGATGATCTGACTGCCGATATTCGACGTCATCACGATAATCGTGTTGGAAAAGTCGACCGTGCGCCCGTGCCCATCGGTGAGGCGGCCGTCGTCGAGCACCTGCAACAGGACGTTGAACACGTCGCGATGGGCCTTTTCGATTTCGTCCAGCAGCACGACGCTGTAGGGCTGACGCCGGACGGCCTCGGTGAGCCGGCCCCCTTCCTCGTAGCCGACGTAGCCGGGAGGCGCTCCGATCAGGCGGGCGACCGAGTGGCGTTCCATAAACTCGCTCATGTCGATGCGGATCATGTGCCGCTCGTCGTCGAACAGGAACTCGGCCAGCGCCTTGCACAACTCGGTCTTTCCGACGCCGGTGGGCCCGAGGAAGATGAACGATCCGATCGGCCGGTTGCGATCCTGCAGACCGGAACGAGAGCGCCGCACGGCGTTCGACACGGCCTCGATCGCCTCGTCCTGATCGATCATCCGCTTGTGGATTTCGGTCTCCATCCGCAGCAGTTTTTCGCGTTCGCTTTGCAGCATTCGCGAAACGGGGATTCCCGTCCACAGGCTGACGACGCGCGCGATATCTTCTTCGGTGACTTCTTCGCGCAGCAGCCGCTCGCCGGGGGACCGGTTGATCTCCTTGAAGCGGGCCTCGAGCTCTCCCAGGCGTTTTTCGGCCGTGCGCAGCTTTTGTTCGGCCTCGTACGCGCGGATGTAGTCGTCGTTGAGGTGCGTTTGTTGAGCCTGCTTGAAAGCCTGGTCGTAGGCCAGCCGCAGCTTGTCGATCTCTTCCTTCAGCGGCTTGAGCTGTTCGAGCGACTCTTTCTCAGCCTGCCAGCGGCTCTTGAGCGCGTTGACTTGTTCCTCGCGGTCGGCAATCTCGCGCTTGAGCTCATTGAGCCGCTGCTTGGCGTCGCCGCTCGTCTCGCGGGCCAGTGCCTGGGCCTCGATTTGCATCCGCGTGAGCTGGCGGTTGGCTTCATCGATTTCGGCCGGCATCGAATCGAGCTCCATCCGCAGCCGGCTCGCCGCTTCGTCGACCAGATCGATCGCCTTGTCTGGCAAAAACCGGTCGTTGATGTAGCGGTCCGAGAGAGTGGCGGCCGCGATGATCGCGTCGTCGGTGATTTTCACGCCGTGATGCAGCTCGTAGCGCTCTTTGAGGCCGCGGAGGATCGAAATCGTGTCCTCGACGCTCGGTTCCTGGACCATCACCGGCTGGAACCGCCGCTCGAGAGCCGGGTCCTTTTCGATGTGCTTTCGATATTCGTCGAGCGTGGTCGCGCCGACGCAGTGCAGCTCGCCGCGGGCCAGCGCCGGCTTCAAGAGGTTCGAGGCATCCATGGCTCCCTCGGCCGCGCCCGCCCCCACGACGGTGTGCAGCTCGTCAATAAACAGGATCACACGGCCCTCGGATTCCTGGACTTCGCGGAGCACGGCCTTGAGTCGGTCCTCGAATTCGCCCCGGTATTTCGCGCCGGCGACTAGCGCGCCCATATCGAGGGCGACGACCCGCTTGTCCTTGAGATTCTGCGGCACGTCCCCCTGCACGATGCGGTGGGCCAGCCCCTCGACGATTGCCGTCTTGCCGACGCCCGGCTCGCCGATCAGCACGGGGTTGTTCTTCCGCCGCCGCGAGAGGACCTGAATTACGCGACGAATCTCGGTGTCGCGGCCGATGACCGGGTCGATCTTCCCTTGCCTTGCCAGCTCGACGAGATCGGCCGCGTACCGCTGCAAGGCCTGATACTTGTCTTCCGGATTTTGATCGACCACCTGCTGGCTGCCGCGGACGGACTTTAACGCCGCAAGCAAATCTGCCTCTCGGATGCCGTTAATGTCGAGCAGCCGCTGCGCTTGCTCTCCCGACTGAGCAAGTGCCAGCAGCAGGTGCTCGGTCGAGACGAACGAGTCCTTCATCTGGTCGGCCAGCTTCTGCGACTGCTCGAGCACCTTGGCCATCGCCGGCGAGGCGGCCAACTGCACGTTGCCGCCGGAAACCTTGGGCAAACGATTCAGCTCGGAGGCCACCATCGTTTCGAGCTGCCCGACGTTGGCTCCGATTTTTTGCAAGAGAGGCCGCACGATGCCTTGCTCTTCGTGCAAGAGGGCCTCGAGCAGGTGCAGAGGGACCAGTTGCTGGTGGCCGTGCCGCTCGGCCACGTCCTGGGCATGCTGGATGGCCTCCTGGGCCTTGACGGTCAGCTTGTCGAATCGAAATGCCATACAGGCCTCCCCAAAAAAAACGGACCGCGGAGCGGCCCGTTTTGAGCGGTCAGGTCACTCAAAATCGAGTGCAGTTTGCCGGATTGCTCATCCGTAAAAAACCGCCAGACGTGATCGAGTCGACGATCAGGTCTTCTCGAATTCCGCGTCGATCACGTTGTCGCCCGCATGCCCCGAGTCTTCGGAGCGGCCATTGCCGGCCGGCTGCGCCTGAGCACCCGCGCCCGACTTGGCCGCAGCCTCGTAGATGTGCTTCGAAAGGGCGTGCGTCGCCTGCTCGAGGTCTTTGACGGCCGACTCGATCGCCGCGGCGTCTTCGCCCGCGGCCGCCTTGTTCACGTGCTCGATCGACGACTCGATCGCCGACTTGGAGCCGCTGTCGAGCCTGTCGGCATGCTCCTTCATCAGCTTCTCGGTCTCGTAGACCAGCCGCGCCGCATGATTGCGGGCCTCGGCCAGCTTGCGCTTCCGCTGATCGTCCTCGGCGTGCGACTCGGCGTCTTTGCGCATTTTTTCGATATCGGATTCCGACAGGCCGCTCGATTTCTCGATCCGGACCGACTGCTCCTTCTGCGTCGCCAGGTCGCGGGCCGACACCTTCAGGATGCCGTTGACGTCGATGTCAAAGCTGACTTCGACCTGCGGCACGCCCCGCGGAGCCGGCGGTATGCCGTCCAGGTTGAATTGCCCCAACAGCCGGTTGTCGCGAGCCATTTTCCGCTCGCCTTGAAAGACGCTGACCGTCACGGCGGTCTGGTTGTCCGCGGCGGTCGAGAAGATCTCTTTCTTCTCGACGGGAATCGTGGTGTTGCGCTCGATGAGCACCGTCATGATGCCGCCTTCGGTCTCGATCCCGAGCGACAGCGGCGTGACGTCGAGGAGCACCATCTCCTTGACCTCGCCGCCGATAATTCCGCCCTGGATCGCCGCGCCGACCGAGACGACCTCGTCCGGGTTCACGCCCTTGTGCGGCTCTTTGCCGCCGAACTGCTGACGGACGAATTCGACGACCTTGGGCACGCGGGTCGAACCGCCCACGAGCACGACCTCGTCGATGTCCTTGGGGGAGAGCTTCGCATCGCGCAGCGCCTGCTCGACCGGCTTGCGGCAGCGCTCGACCAGCGGATCGATCAACCGCTCGAACTCGGCCCGAGTGACGTTCATCTGCAGATGTTTGGCGCCGGTTTGATCGGCCGTAATGAACGGCAGATTGATGTCAGTCGTAGGCTGCTGCGAGAGCTCCTTCTTGGCTTTTTCGGCCGCTTCGCGCAGCCGCTGGAGGGCCATCGGATCCTTGCGGAGATCGATGCCGTTCTCTTTCTTGAAGCGGTCCGCGACGAAGTTGATCAGCTGTTCGTCAAAGTCGTCGCCACCGAGGTGAGTGTCGCCGTTGGTCGAAAGGACCTCGACCATCTCGTCGCCGACTTCGAGAATCGACACGTCGAACGTACCGCCGCCCAGGTCGAACACGCAGATCTTTTCATCGCGCTTCTTCTCGAGTCCGTAGGCGAGCGCGGCCGCAGTCGGCTCGTTGATGATCCGCTCCACCGACAATCCGGCGATCTGTCCGGCATCCTTCGTCGCCTGCCGCTGCGAGTCGTTGAAGTAGGCCGGCACCGTGATCACCGCGCGATTGACCTTGTGCCCCAGATACGATTCGGCCGCTTCTTTGAGCTTGCGGAGAATGAGCGCCGAGATTTCGGGCGGCGAATACTCCTTGTTGCCCGCCTTCACCTTCACGTAGTCGTTCGGTCCGCCGACGATCTGGTACGGGACCATCTTCTCTTCGGTCTCAACCTCGCTGTGGCGACGCCCCATGAACCGCTTGATTGAATAGATCGTGTTCTTGGGGTTCGTGACCGCCTGACGCTTGGCCGGCTCGCCGACCAGAATCTCCCCTTTGTCGGTGAAGGCAACCACGCTCGGCGTGAGGCGATTTCCTTCCTGGTTTGCGATGACCTTGGCCTCGGTCCCCTCGATGACAGAGACGACCGAGTTCGTGGTCCCTAAATCGATTCCGATGATCTTTTCGCCTTGCACCGCCATTGTTGTTCTCCTTTGACCGCTGCCGATCCCGGGCCTTCACTTCTCTGCTTCAAACCTGCCGGTCGGAGTTCCTCGCAATCTTCTTACGCACTCTCGGCCTCGCTGACAAGCGACCGCACGGCACGCGCAATTCGACAGCGATATCGCGCATAAGGCAAAGGTCGTGCCAACAAATTTGCTGAAATTGATCGGACACAAGATGTTTTTCACAAAGTACTTACAGATTTGCAGTTGAATTCCGCGCGATGCAAAACTGTCAATTTGGCAACGTGCGGCCAGGTCGACACTGGGGAGCCTGGTGCCATTTTGGCAATCGGCGGTCCGCAGGCCAGTTCGGGGACGAGTTGGTCCTCAATCCGGGCATTCGCCAGCGAGAAACGACACGCTGCGACGTGACCTTTGAACCGCCGCAACGGATCCCGCGTTAGCCCTTTCGGCGGAGGTGGTCGGTCGGCGCACCGGCCGCCGCGGATTGATAGAATCGGCTCCGTTAGTCCCCAAAGGTTCCGGAACAGGCGAGCATCGGCACCGGCAAGGAGATTGCGATGGGACTCTTCGACGTACTGCGCAACGAACTCATCGACATCATCGAGTGGGTCGACAACACAAACCGCACGCTTGTCTGGCGGTTCCCGCGGTATCAAAACGAAATCAAGAACGGGGCTCAGCTCATCGTCCGGCCCGGGCAGAAGGCGATCTTCGTCTATCGCGGGCAGATTGCGGACGTTTTTGAGCCCGGCAACTACACGCTGGGGAGCGAAAACCTGCCGATCCTCAGTAAGCTGCAAGCTTGGAAGTACGGCTTCAACAGCCCGTTCAAGTCGGAAGTCTATTTCGTCTCGACGCGGCAGATTACCGACCTCAAGTGGGGCACACCGAACCCGATCATGCTGCGCGACTCGGATTTTGGCCCGGTCCGCGTGCGTGCCTTTGGCACATACACCGTGAAAGCCGTCGATCCCAAGGCTCTTCTCAAGGAGCTTGTCGGAACGGACGCCGAATTCGATGCCGACGAAGTGACCGAATTGCTGCGATCGATCATCGTGACGGCGTTCGCCGATCTGGTCGGCAGCTCGCATGTTGCGGTCCTCGACCTGGCGGCCCATTATCGCGAGATGTCGGACAGCCTTCGGCAAAAGGTCGAAGAGAAGGTCGACAAAGAATACGGCCTCGACATTCCGCAGCTGATGATCGTTAACGTGTCGCTCCCCGAAGAGGTCGAAAAGGCCCTCGACACCCGCTCGAGCATGGGAGTCATCGGCGACTTGAACCGCTTCCAGCAGTTCCAAACGGGGCAGGCGATCACCGCCGCCGCGAATAATCCCTCCGGCGGAGGCGCCGCCGAGGGGATGGGACTGGGGATGGGGTTTGCCATGGCCAATCGGATGGTCGGCGCGTTTGGCGCGCCCCCGGCGCCGGGAGCCGCGCCGCCGCCCATTCCAGGAGCCGCGTCCTGGCATGTTGCGATCAACGGCCAGCAACAAGGTCCGTTTACGCCTCAACAGATTGCCGACGCAATTGCGAAAGGCAACGTCAGTCGCGACACGCTCGTCTGGTCGACGGGAATGGGCGACTGGACGCCGGCGGGGCAAGTGCCGCAGCTGGCCGCATCCTTCACGCCTTCGCCAGGTCCGCCGCCTGTGCCATCAAAGTAGAGCTGCTGCTAAGCCCGCGTTGGCAATGTGGAGCTCTCTGTGAATCGAGGGGCTGAATCGGGGCAGATGCCCGCACAGGCTGGAACCGCGCCGGGCCTTCCACCGGTTGCATCAGAGCCCGAAGGCCGCACGATTGATTCCGGGCGCGGCCGAGTCTTTCCGTGCGAGCAGTGCGGCGCCGAGCTGGTGTTCAACATCGGCGATCAGCGGTTGAAGTGTCCACACTGCGGATTCGAGAAGGACATCGTCGTTCCCGCGAACGCCGTCGTGGAACAAGACTTCCGCGAAATGATCGAGCGGCTCAAGAAGCAGGTGGTGTCGCGGCGCGAGGATGAAAAAAAGGAAGAGACCCAAAACCAGGTTCGCTGCGAGGGCTGCGGGGCAAACATTGTTTTTTTCGGAACGCTGACCAGTTCCGAATGCCCCTATTGCGGCTGCGTCGTGCAGCGCGAGCATGTGCACACGGGGGGTTGGCGGATTCCGGTCGACGGCATGCTCGCGTTTGCCGTTACGCGCGAAGAGGCGACGGACAATCTGCGTGCTTGGATCCGCTCGCGCTGGTTTGCTCCCAACGAATTTCGCCAGCGCGGGGCGACCGGCAAATTCAACGGCGTTTTTCTCCCCTTCTGGACCTTCGATGCACTCACGGCCGTTGCCTACACTGGTCAGCGGGGCGATTGGTACTGGGTAACCGTCAAACAGGGAGACAGCCAGCAGCAGGTTCGCCAAACGCGCTGGTCGCCGGCTTCAGGCCAATTCCAACGGTTCTTCGACGACGTGTTGATTGCGGCAACGGAGGGGATTCGCCGCGATTTGATTGACGGTCTGGAGCCGTGGCCCTTGAAAGAGTGCCGGCCTTTTTCGCAGGAAGTGCTAGCCGGCTTCGTCTCGCGCACGTACGACGTCGAGCTGGAGGCCGGTTTTGCCACCGCTCGAGAGGAAATCGACTCGGCCATCCAGCAGGACGTTCGCCAACGGATCGCTGGCGACGAGCAAAGGATCGACAGCATTCGCACCCAGTTCGGGGCGATCACTTTCAAGCACATTCTCCTGCCCGTTTGGATGCTCGCCTATCGGTACCGCGAGCGGAGCTATCAGGTTCTGGTCAACGCCTGCACGGGCGAGGTCGACGGAGAGCGTCCCTACAGCGGCTGGAAGATCGCGTTGGCGACGGTTTTGGGGGTCCTTGCGGCAGCCGTCGTTTACTATTGCTTCTCGCGTGGGTGATCTGAGCCAGGGCACATTGATCGCACGCGTTTCACTTGGTCAACCCGATATTCGTGCGGCTGGCCGACGCACCTAACGACCTGGCTGTGCGCCAAGATTGAGCATCCATCAGCACCAGGTCCCGTTCGCGAATGACGACGGCTCTGGTATCGACGAGCTGGTCAAAGACGTCCGAAGAGACGGCGCGGCGATTCAAGAGGATCCACCGCGTTCGATATTTGTCCAGAATCGCCCGTCGGTCGGCATCCGATCCAGAACGCGAAAAAAACCGAGCGACGTCTTCCGTTCGACGAGGCTGATCCGGCACAAAGAGCTCGTAGTGCAGGGCCGCGACGATTTTTCCGTGACTCGATGGGACGGGCCAACTGGTCAGCGTGTCGGATAACACGACGTCGTCATTGCCGACACCAGCCAACAATCGATCGTAGGTTTCCTTCACGTGCTCCTGCTTGTCTTCTTTGCGGAACAACCGGGCCACATAGGTCCGGCCCAGCCAAGGTTCGCGCACGATTGCGATTCCTTGGGGGACCAGGCAGTAGGCAATTAGAAGCAACACCGACAGCGATAAGGCTGCCTCGGCTGTGAGGCGACGATCGGCGCGGAATGCTTTGAGCCGCTGGCGCCAAACGCGGAGGGACAGCGCGCCCGAACGATGCAAAAAGATGCCCGTCGCCAGGGCGAAACAAAACGTCCCGGCAATGGGCAGCCGAGCCGTCACGGGCGACTTCGTGACAAAGCTCAAAACCCCCAGCAGCGTCGCGAGCGCGCCAACCGCGAGACTCGTGCGCACCAGATCGCGATCAAGGCGAGTCAGCGCGGCCAATCCGCCAATGAATCCCGGGACACACCATTCACTCAGGGCCAATCGCAGGATGCTCGCATTGAACCAGTACTCCCGATCCGCGGGCCAGAAGATCGCGTCGATCAACCGAAACCAGGGCCACGCCAGGCCAAGCCCGATCGCCACAGCGGCCATTACGACAACAATCGCCGTCCAAACCCAGCGGCGCCCATCCGTTCGAGTCATTGCGATCACGCCCAATCCAAGGACGCCAAAGACCGCAGTCATCGCGTGATCGAGAACGCACATTGTCAAGAGGAGCGTGATCCCGAGCAGGATCCAGACGGCCGGCCGTCCCCGGTCGAGAGAGCGCTTGAAGATCGCCCAGCAGCACACGACCCACGCAAAGCTCCAAGCCGACGGATTGACCTGCAGCCAGGGCAAATCGGCCAGAGCGAGTGAGTTGGCGTACCCCGGCGCGACCCAGTAGAGCCCCACGACCGTCATCAAGACGAGCGCGGCACTTCCGCGCTCATCGAAGCTCGCCAACAGCGCCCAGAGCGCGAAGATCAGAAGCGCCGTATTGACGACCGCTGCGGCGCTCAGCATCAGATAGGGGTCGATCGCGCTCCAGCGCACCAGGATCGCCTGCAGGACGAAATAGGGGGAATAACGCACGGAGGGCGTATCGACCGCGTAGGTGGGGTTTCCCGGATGTTGGAGGTTTCGCGCGAGGGCCTGCAGCACCCGGTGATGCTCCCAGGCGTCGGCGCCTCGCAGGTTGTCGCGATGGGAGGTGCAAGCGGCCACATAGCAAAGCAGCACCGCCCCGAGAATCCAATAGGCGAGGGGAGTGCGGCTGCTTATTGCGGATTCCGGAACGGGGGCGCTCACCGAGTCGCTCGCTCCTGGTCTGAGCAGGGGAAGTCGGAACGTTTGCGCAGCGGCCCTTGAAGCGAGCTATGAGGTTAGTGCGGCCACCGCGGTTTCGCAAATCGCCCGGCCGCACAGAAGCTGCAAATCGTCAAACTCGACCCAGGGTGAAGCGCACGGCCTGCAAGCACAATCGCCACCATTAGCCTTCGCTTATCTGCCGCAGAATTCCCAGCTTCGTAACTCGCGGGTTATTTACTTTCAAGGCGAGCCATCTTAAACTTGAACCTCTACCGCATCAGGAGATGCGGCGATCGGGGGACATCACCGCTGGCGCGGTTGGGGCCTGTTTCCGCGGATCGCCTGGGACGTCGCGGCTAAACGGAAATTGGCCTGCGGCATGGCAGCCCGCCCGACCCCTGGCGCTTGCCCGTTGCCAGACGGGAAGCGATGGATCGCACGGGACCACCGCGAACAATCGAGAGGTCCTTGATGGCAACCGGCGATATCGAAATCACGTCCGTGCCCGAGGGCTCGGACGCTGGTGCGACGGTCCCGGAACCCGGAACCGCTCTTTCCACTTACGTCGTTCCGCGAACGCCCCCGAAGGCCAGCCCGCTTGCTCCCAAAGAGCGCGAGCCGCTGATCAAATCCACGCTCCGCAAGCGGTGGTGGCTCTTGGGAATCTGCGTGATCGTGGCCCTCTGTCCGGCTTACTTCGTGGGTCATCAATTCGCCTCCACGACCTACAAACTCAAGGGCGAGATCGAGTATCACGGCCTGCCGGAGATGGCGAAGACGACGGCTTACAACATGGAGCCGGTGGAGGCGCACGCCGAGCTGATCCAATCGCCCGCCTTTTTGCTGACGGTCATCGAGAAGCGCAACATGGCCCACGAGCTCGACGTGCTGGGCCTGACCAACAGCCTCGACGTAACCGCCGACAGTCGCTCGAAAATGGTCACCCTGATTTTAAGCTCGAGCGATCTGCAGAAAGGGAAGGAGTTGCTCGACGATTTGATGGACATGTACGTGCAGCGGGCGGTCGAAGATCGTCGCGCCCGCGCCACCGAACATGTCCGCCACGCAGAAGAAGAACTCTTCCGCGCGGAGGCCAACGAGGACAATTGCCGCAAACTGCTCCGCAACTTCAACGAAAAGACGGTGGGCAACGAGTTCGAGCAGACGCAAATTCCCGACACGCTGCGTCAATACACCCAGGCCTATAACAGCGCGGTGATTGCACAGACCAGCTACAAGACGCAGATCCAGGAATACAACGCGTCGCGCGCGGCCGAGGTAAAGGACCTCAATCGCAAGATGCTCGACGCGAAGCTCACCAACGTCAAGCAGCACCTGGAAAAGTACGACCCAGGCAGCCAGCCCCACGCGGTCCTCTCCCGCGTGAGCCGCGAGCTCGAGGCGCTCGTTAACAAGTCCGGCGACTACGATTCGCCGGTCAAATTCAAGGAACAGATCGACGCGGTCGGAAAGAACCTGACGTCGTATCCCTGGCTCAATCAGTACATCACGCCCGACATGAGCGACCAGTCGACGCAGATCGACAAGATCACCGAGGAAGGAAAGCGGGCCGAGCTGGGATTGAAGACCAGCACCGACGAAGTCAACGACCTCAAAATCAAGATCGACGACGCGAAGAAGAAGCTCGAGGCGGCCAACAACGCGAGCCGTCCGCAAATGGAGGAACGCAAGGCCTTCCAAGACGACCTGGCCGCTGCAACCATGAACAAACAAATGGTCCGGTCGCAGTTGCAGGCTTTGCGGCAAATCAAGGCCAGCCCGGTCAAAGAGCTGTCGATCGTCTGCAAGGCCACCTGGGACGGCAAGCCGACGACCAGCTTCAAAAAGTTATTCGCTCTGGCGTTCATGGCGGTCTCGCTGGTTCTGACGGCCCCGGTGTTCGGCGCGGAATACTACCTGTCGCGCGAAAGCGCCGCGGACGAGACGGCCCGCCGCTTCGGGCTGCCGCTGTTGAGCCGGGGCGCTCTAAGCAGCCGCCTGAAGCGTCGCAAGACCGGAGAATTCTCCCTTTCGCGCACCAGCGACGACGGCGAAGACTCTCTCCGTTTGCTCGCCCTGCGGATCCAGCAGTCGTTGCGGCGGCCCGGCGCTGTGATCGTCTTCAGCCCGTTGGAGCACGACGAGTCGCCGATCGGGCTGATCTGCAAACTGGCGGTCTGCTTCGCGGAGCGGGAAGAGCTGGTCCTCGTCGTCGACGCCGGAGCCACGCTGGCCGAGAGCCGTTCGGTCCTCACGTCGCTGTTTCAGGGCACTCCTCACCGCACATCCGAGGGCCGGCCGCTCGATCCGACAATCGGGAGCGACTCGGCCTCCGACTCGCCAATTTCGACGTTCGGCATTTCGGACTTCCTCTGCAACGAAGAGCTTGAGATCGGCGACCTCGTGCTGCATACCAAATACACGCGCGTCGATTGCATTCACGGGGGCGTCTCTCCGCTGCCGCGGGAGGGGCTCGCCTCCCGGCGGATCACCGACTTGCTCGAGCTGTCGCGCGGGCGTTACTCGATGATCCTTGTGGCCGGCCCGTCGACGCGGAACCAAACCGACGTGCAGCTGCTGGCGGCGCGTGCCGACGGCATGCTCTTCACGGTCGCCCCCAACACGCCGATCACCAATCGGGGTCACGAGGTCATTCAGGATCTGATCGACCTCGACGCCCCCGTGATGGGCCTGATCGGTTGATGCCGTAGTCTCTAGCAAAGAAGCGCTCGGCCGCCGCGGAACTGCCAGCGATCGGAGCCTACAGCGATGTTGTGGATCACGGGCGGGTTGACGGCCATCGCGGCGCTCGCAGCCCTGCCGGCGCTTGTGATCGCCGCGCAGGTCGCCGTCGCGGCGCTGCCGCTGAGACGCACCGCTCGCCGGCTCCACGCCAGCCATGCTGCGTCGCGACAAGACCGGTCTACGGACCGGCCGCCGCTGGCCGTGCTCGTCCCCGCGCACAACGAGGCGCTGGGTATACGGGGGACCATCGACTCCATCGCCGCCCAGCTGTTGGCGGGCGATCGTCTCGTTGTGGTGGCGGACAACTGCAGCGACGAAACGGCTCGAATCGCCCGCGATTGCGGAACGGAAGTTGTCGAGCGAACCGATCTCACACGTCGCGGGAAAGGGTACGCACTGGCGGCTGGAGTCGCTCATCTCAGGGCACAGGAGTTGCCCCCCGCCATTGTCGTTGTCATCGACGCGGATTGCCGACTGCAGCCCGGCTGCCTGGATGCACTGCGGCACCGGGTTGCCGCGACCGGCCGCCCCGCACAGGGCTGTTATTTGATGACAGCTCCAGTTCTGCCGCGGGCCGTCGATGTCGTCTCGGCGTTGGCGGTCCTGGTCAAGAACCGCGTGCGCCCGCTGGCAATGGCGCGTCTCGGAGGCCCGTGCCTGATCACCGGCTCCGGTTGTGCTCTCCCATGGGCGATCCTGCAGACCCATTCGTTCGACGGCGGCAACATCGTCGAGGACATGCAGTTGGCGGTCGACCTGGCGCTCGCCGGCTCGCCTCCGTCCTATTGCGACGAGGCCGAGCTTTTCGCGTCGCTTCCCGATCGTCCGGCGGCCTTCGTCAGCCAGCGTCGCCGTTGGGAACACGGTCACCTGCGAACGCTGTTGCGCCAGGTTCCGCGACTTGGTCTCGCGTTTTTGAGGACCGGCCGCGTCGGCCTGGCGGCCATGCTCGTCGACCTGGCGGTTCCGCCCCTCTCGCTTGTTGTCGCTTTGAACGGCGCGCTGGCCTGCGCCGGCCTGCTGGCATTCGGGCTGGGCGCGAGCTGGATTCCGGCTGCCACGAGTGCTGCGGCACTTGGGCTTCTGGCCGCTGCTATTGGACTGGCCTGGTGGCATTTCGCCCGGCCGTGGATGCCGTTTCGTTTTCTGCTGAGCGTTCCGGTCTACGTGCTGACGAAACTGCCGCTGTACGTGTCGTTTCTTTTCCACCGCGAGAGCAACTGGATCCGTACGGCCCGCGGCTCGCAGGCCACGCCGGACTGACGATCATTTGCCGATGCAGAAGCGGCTAAAGATCCGATCCAGGATGTCGTCGGTGTAGACGGTTCCGAGGACGCGCCCCAGGTGCTCCAGCGCCTCCCGAAGTTCCAGAGCCACAATTTCGTCTCCCATTTCCGACTCGGCAGCGTCGGCCGCGCGCACGAGCGCGTCGCGACAGCTGGCGAGACTTTCGCGGCACCGGACGGCTGTGGTGCCGATGATCTCCGCGCTGTCGAAAGCCGCCGCGCTCAGAACCTGCACGCATCGATCGACTAGCTCCGCCAGCCCCTGCCCGGTCTTCGCGCTGACCAGCACTTCGCCGGCGTCCGACTTGAGTTGCACACGCCGCCCGCTCAAGTCGGCTTTTGTGCCGACGACCACGATCGGGCGACCCGAGTCGAGTTCCCGACTCCGCACGCGCGTGTCCTCAAGCCGCTGCGCCTCGCCGGCATCGACCGGCGAACACCACAGAATCAGGTCGGCTTGCTGCCGCTGTTGTGCCCCAAGCTCTTGGGACCGGCTCGTCAAAAAAGCTTGTCCGCCGCGTTCCGCACCTTGGCTGAGGCCGTCCGTTGCGCCCGGATCCCAGCCCGGCGTGTCGATCAACTCGACGGCCAAACCCTGCCACTGGAGGCTTCCACTCAAATAGTCCCGCGTGGTGCCCGCAACAGGCGAAACGATCGCGGCATCGCGCGCGAGGAGCGCATTAAACAACGTGCTCTTGCCGGCATTGGGCAGCCCGGCCAGGACGACGTGGTATCGTCCCAGCGACTGGGCCCGCGTCTGGCAGCGTCTCAGGAGCCCGTCAATCACACGCTCGGATTGACGAATGCGCTGGCTCACCTCGTCCCGCGGCACAAATTCGATGCCGTCCTCGACGAAATCGAGACCCGCTTCCAGATCGGCCAAGAGGTCGATCAATTCGCCGCGGACTTGACCCATGCGTCCGGAGATCCCCCCGGCCAGTTGGCGAAGCGCCGTGGCGAAGGCCTCTTCTCCGCGGGCATCGATCACCCCGAGCACGGCCTCGGCCTGAAGCAGATCGATCCGCCCGGCGAGGAAGGCTCGCAAGGTAAACTCGCCCGGTTGGGCCGACCGAGCCCCCGCCTCAAACGCACGCGCCAAAATCGCCTCCAGTAGAGGGGAAGAGCCGAATGTGTGAATCTCGACCAGTGGCTGGCCGGTGTAGCTGCGGGCGTTCGGCCAGACATAGATGGTCACCTCGAGGGCCGACCCGAGCGCCTCCAGGCGCAGCTTGCCCGCATGACAGCCGGCGCTGCGGGCCGTCCTCCAACGGTCTGCATCCGCCGGCTCGAACCACGCGTCGAGGGACATCAAGGCATCCGGCCCGCTCAAGCGGACGATGCCCCGCGCCGCCGGCCCCATTGCCGAGGCCAGTGCGGCGATTGTGTCGTCGAGTTGAAGGTGCCTGCCAGACACAGTGTCGGTGCCCGCTGCCTGCGATCCTTGCTCGTTTGGGGCGGCTCGCGACCATCTTCGCCCTCGTGACCATCTTCCGGCAAGCGGTGCCAAAACGCAAAAGCGTCCGGGGCCCAGCCGCCGCCGCGAGCCCTCGGCCCGAAAACGAAGGCAAAGCACGGCCGGACTTGCGGAAGCTGCGGGATGCTCCGACGAAATGGGTTGTTTGTTCAGCCTCCTGAAATCGTCTCTATTGACTGCCCATGGCCGTGGCATAGGCTTCGATCGCTCACCAGGATGCCCACCTTGCCGCGCGTGATCGCTTATTCACGTCGGCCTCCTTGCACCCACGACGTTGTATGAAAATGTTGACAGTCGACGACACGACGATGGTGCGCGTCATTTTCGAGCGTTGGTGCCTCGCCCTCGGGTTGAGCAACGGGGACATTCTTGAAGCGGCGGCGGACGTCACGACCTTGGGCGCGTGAGCAGGGAGTGCCATGTCGAACGTCTGCCTCGCGCGCCAGCCGATCTTCGATCAGAACCTCAACGTCGTCGCTTACGAGCTGTTGTATCGCAACAGCGAGCAGCACACCGGCGCGCTGGTGAATGGTCTGCACGACGAAGCAACGAGCCAGGTTTTGCTGACGAGCCTGGTGGAGCTGGGGCTCAATAACGTCGTCGGGACGCAGAGCGCGTTCGTCAACTTCTCGTCCAGTTTCGTCCTGAGCGGCCATTGCACGGCTCTTCCCGCCGATCGCATCGTGCTGGAATTGCTTGAAGGCGCGGAAGCGGCCGACGCACTCGTGGGCGCATTGCATGGACTCATCGAGTCCGGCTTCCGCCTGGCTCTGGACGATTTCGTCTATCTCCCCGGTTACGACAGGCTCTTGAATCTGGCGTCGATTGTGAAACTTGATCTCCGCACGGACCAGAAAACGTTTCGGGCCGAGGTCAATCGTCTCGAGAAGTTCCCGGTGACGCTCTTGGCCGAAAAGGTCGAGACTCCCGAGGAATACGATCGCTGTCGCGAGATGGGCTTTGCTCTGTTCCAGGGTTATTTCTTCGCGCGGCCGCGATTGGTCACCGGAAAACGCACGCCTTCAGACCGGCTCACGACCCTGCGGCTAATCGCCAGCCTGAACGCGCGCGACATTTCGCTCAAAGAGGTCGAGTCGTTGATCGTGCGGGAGCCGGTTCTCGCTCAAAAACTTCTCCGGTTCATCAATTCGACGCACGTCGGCTTGCGCGTGCCGGTCAATTCGATCGGAACGGCCGTCGCGCTCGTCGGGCCGCGCAAGCTCCGCTCGTGGGCAACCCTCTTGACCCTCGGCAGCCTGACTCACTGCCCGCGAGAGGTCCTGGTCACGGCCAATATCCGCGCCCATATGTGCGAGACCTTGGCCAAATCCGACAAAACGCTCGACGCGGAGTCGTGTTTCACGGTGGGGCTGTTTTCAGTGCTCGATGTCCTCGCCGGGCGCCCCATGGAAGAGATTTTGGCCGAGCTTCCGCTTTCCGATGACGTGAAGAAGGCGATCTTAAATCGCGAGGGGCGTCTCGGAGCGACGCTGCAGACCGTTCTCGATTACGAGACAGGGCTGCAAACGGCGCGCAACCAGACCGATCCCCAAACGGGAGCCAATCGGTTGTCCCAGATCTACCTCCAGGCCGTAGCCTGGTCGGATGCGATCTTTGCCGAGCTGACCGTTTGAGGCCGTGCCAGGTCGCGACTTGCCCGTGGTGCACGGGCTTGCCGGCCTTTACGATGGTGAAAATGGCCAAGGCACGTGACCGTTTCAGCTCCGCTTCGGGAAAGAACCATGAATTCGCCGCCACGCGCTGGAGCGTCGTGGTGGTGGCGGGACGTCGATCGTCGCCCGATTCTCAAAAGGCGTTGCAGTCCCTGTGCGAGGCCTATTGGTACCCGCTTTATGCCTACGTCCGCCGAAGAGTCGCGGACTCCAACGATGCACACGACCTGACCCAAGCTTTCTTTGCCGAACTCTTGGCGAAGAATTACGTCGGGTCGGCTCGGGCCGAGCGCGGGCGATTCCGCGCGTTTCTACTCGCTTCGCTCAAACATTTCCTGTCCAAGGAGCGGGACAAGGCAAAGGCCCAAAAGCGAGGCGGCGGGAAAGCGCCGATTTCTCTCGACTTTGAGTCAGCCGATTCGCGATACCGCGTCGAGCCCGGCTGTGACCTGACGGCCGAGCAGATTTATGACCGGGAGTGGGCCATCGCGCTGCTCGGCCGGATTCTGCAACGCCTGGAGCGCGAGTCGGCTGAAAACGGCAAAGCCGAGCAATTCGAGGAGCTCAAGGGCTTCCTGATCGGCGACCATGGGGGCGCGACCTACGCCGACGTGGCCCACAGGTTGGGCACGACCGAAGCCGCCACAAAAATGGCCGCTCATCGCCTGCGGCGTCGGTACCGCGAACTGCTGCGGGAAGAGATTGCCGAAACGGTCAGCAGCCCGGAGGAGGTGGAAGACGAGATCGCCAAGCTGTTTGTGACTCTACAGTTGTGAAAAGTTTCATAAAGTCGCGTTACGTTCCTTTCGGTTTCCGTCAAAAGAGGTAACGAGAACGAGTTGGCGGAGGCATCGATGGCGGAGACGAAGACTTGTCCCAAATGCGGAGGCGAGGTGTCACCCGACGCGCCTGCCGGGATTTGCCCAAAATGCCTCATGCAGGCGGGCCTCGGCGGCCTGCCGACGGCTGACCATCAAGCAGTCGCGAGCACTCCGCTCACCCCGGGCGAGAAAGCCGCCGCCACCGTTCCGCCGCAACCCCGATTCGGCAACCCCTATTTGGAAAAGCTCGCCAGCCAATTCCCGCAGCTTGAGATCCTCGAACACTTGGGACAGGGGGGAATGGGAGTCGTCTACAAGGCGCGGCAACGGCATTTGAATCGACTTGTCGCTGTGAAGATCCTGCCGCCGTCGGTGGGGGACGATCCGGCTTTTGCAGAGCGATTCACGCGCGAAGCCCAGGCTTTGGCGCAGCTCAACCATCCGAATATCGTGCAGGTCTACGATTTTGGCCGGACAGAGGAATTCTTCTACTTCATCATGGAGTACGTCGACGGCGTGAATCTCCGCGCGCTGATCCGCGACGGTCAACTGACGCCCGAACAGGCGCTCAGAATCGTCCCCCAAATCTGCGATGCGCTGCAGTTCGCTCACGACGAGGGGATCGTCCACCGGGACATCAAACCGGAAAACATCCTCGTCGACAAAAAGGGGCGAGTGAAAATCGCGGATTTTGGTCTGGCCAAGCTCTTGGGCCGCGAGCCGGAGGGGCTGTCGCTCACGGGAACCGGCCAGCTGATGGGGACGCTGGGTTACATGGCTCCGGAGCAATTGCAGGAGGCGCACGCCGTCGATCACCGGGCCGACATCTACTCGTTAGGGGTCGTCTTTTACGAGATGCTCACGGGCAAGTTGCCGATCGGCCGCTTTGATCCACCATCCAAGAAAGTTCATGTCGATGTCCGGTTGGATGAAGTCGTGCTCCGGTCCCTCGAGTCCGAGCCGGGTCGCCGTTACCAGCATGCCAGCGAGATCAAGGAGCAAGTCGA
>DASPSM010000169.1:0-4165 GCA_035623955.1 Planctomycetaceae bacterium | reverse complement strand
GGAGTTGATGTCGAGCATCAACTCGCGGCCCACACGGCCGAGGGGATCGTTCGGCAGGGCCGCCAGATGAATCACCGCGTCGAGCCCGACCAGGTCGGCCCGAGTGACGTCGCGGACATCGTCGGCAACGCAGGGCACGATGAGTTGCTCACCATCGAGCACCCAATCTCGATAGAGGCCGCTATCGAGGCCGAAAACCTGGTGCCGCTGGGCCAAGAGTCGCGGCACCAATACGCTGCCGATGTAGCCGTAACAACCGGTGACTAGGATCCGCATCTTTCTCACGGTAAGGGGCTGCGGGTGCCCCGGAACAGAGGAATTCGGAAGAGCGGAGTGTAGCTTGTCGAATCAGCCGCCCGTGGTAGCAGTCGTTCCGATTGGGCCGACGAGGAGCAAATGAGGCGGGCGTGCCACGTGGCGCAGCCTTTCGGTCCACGCCTAGTCGCCGGCCGGGCGGCGGCGCAATTGCTTGGTCGCCGATCGCTGGCGTTTATCGCTCAAGCGTCGGCGGCGCGACCCGGCCGTGGGTTTGGTCGGCTTTCGCCGTTTGGGCTGTGCGGCGGCCCGTGCGAGCAGTTCGCGCAGCTTGTCGCAGCAGTCGTCGATGTTCTTCGGCTGATCGCGAAACCGCTGGCTGGTGATGACCAAATCGCCCGCCTCGGTGATGCGATGGCGATTCTGCTCGACAAACCGCGCCCGCACGCGCTCGTCGAGGCTGGGCGATTCGAGCACGCGCCAGCGCAGCACGGCCTTGCTGTTGACTTTGTTGACGTTCTGGCCCCCCGGCCCGCCGCTCCGCGCGAACGTGAACGACAATTCGTTAAGCGGAACGCGCAGCTGGGGCGAGACGAACAAGAATCGTTCGTCATCACCATCATCATTCGTGCCCCAGTCCGCAGACATTGGTGTTTCTCCCGATTGCCGGCCGCTGGAGGATCCAGCGAGCGGACTGCTCTATTATAAATGAGCCCGGTCGGTGCTCGATCCATGATCCTTTCAGGAAGGTCCACGACATGTTTGACCGTGAATTGCGCTTGAACGGCTTGATGCATGGACTTTTGCAGAAGCTCCTCGCCGATATCGACGAGCCGCGCCTTCAGCACCCGCTCTGCGAGGGGGGCAACTCTCCCGCCTGGATTCTCGCGCACCTCGCGATCGTCAACGATTTTTGTCTCAGGAATCTTGGGGAGAAGCAGCCGTCGGCGCCTACCGAGTGGCACAAACGCTTCCGCCCGGGGGCGGTGCCGAAAGACGATCCCGCTCCGCTGCCCACGAAAGCTGAACTGGCGGAAGTGCTCGAGTCGGGCCGGCGCCGAATCGTTGAGGCGGCCGCGAAGGCCGATCCCGAAAAAATGAACCAGCCGCAGACCTCCGACTTCTTCAAGGATTCGCCGGTGAAGACGGTCGGCGACGTCGTGGCTCACCTGCTGACGACGCATTTCGCCTTCCACCTCGGCCAGATTTCGGCCTGGCGACGGATCGAGGGCAAGCCCTACCTCATTTGAGGGGCTCTTAGGTATCCGCGACCGATCTTTCTGGGTTTTGCGGGTTTGCTGGACTCAGCGACCGACGGATACGGTGGCGGCCGCACAGAATGCGCATCTCTGAGGATTCCTTCTGATGTCGAGACAAATGAGCCGTCGGACTGCGCTCAAGCGCTGCGCGCTGGCTTCCGTGGGTGCCGCTGGCGTTTTGACCGGGACACGAGCGACCCGCGCCCAGGGCGGGTCATCGATTGCGGTCAACGTGCTGCTCGATGAGCCGATTGGCCGGATCAAGCCGGCGCTTTACAGTCAGTTCACCGAGCACATCGGCGGAGTGATTTACGACGGCGTCTGGGTCGGCCCCGACTCGAAGGTGCCGAATATCGACGGGATTCGCCGCCAGCTTGTCGAGCACGTTCGGCGCCTGGGGAGAATCGTCATCCGTTGGCCGGGAGGTTGCTTCGCGGATGCCTACGATTGGCGCGACGGCATTGGCCCCCGCGAGAAACGTCCCCGCCGCTTCGGCCGCTGGGAGGAAGTCACCGAGTCGAACCAGTTCGGCACGCATGAGTTCATCAAGTTCTGCCGGCTCTGCGGAGCCGAGCCGTACCTGGCCGGCAACGTCGGCACGGGGACTGCGGAGCAGTTTCAGCGGTGGGTCGAGTACTGCAACGCGCCGGCCGGCACGACGTCGCTGGCCGACGAGCGCGTGGCAAACGGCGATCGCGAGCCGTTCCGCGTCCGTTATTGGGGAGTCGGCAACGAAAGCTGGGGCTGCGGCGGGAAGTTCACGCCAGAAGATTACTGCACGCAATATCGCCGCTTCACGGAATGGCTGCCCGGCTACGGGGTGCCGCAGTACTTGATCGCGTCGGGCCCGAACGGAAACGACCTCGACTGGACGCGGCGATTTTTCAAGAAATGGGTCGACTACGCCCGCGCGCCGCTCGCGGGCTGGGCCGCCCACTACTACTGCGGCACCACGGGGCACGCGCTCAACTTCACGGTGGATCAGTGGTACGACATGCTCGCCAAGGCCAACTTCATGGAGCGGCTGATCGTCGATCAGTGGGCCGCGATGGGCGAATTCGACCGCGACCACCGCGTGAAACTGCTCATCGACGAATGGGGCTGCTGGCATCCAAAGGGGACCGAGCTCAATCCGCGCCACCTGTTCGAGCAGAAATCGTGTCTCCGCGACGCCCTCTGCGCGGCCCTCACGCTCGACACCTTCAACCGCCACGCCGACAAGATCGACATGGCGAACGTCGCGCAGCTGGTGAACAATATCCACACGCTGTTCCATGCCGACGGCGACAAGTTCGTGGCGACGCCGAACTTCTACGTCTTTGAGATGTACAAGCCGCACCACGACGCGCGGGGCGTCCGAGTGGACGTGCAGGCTCCGGCGGTGAAGGTTCGCGCAGGCAAGCAGCAAATCTTCCGCGTGGCCGGGTCCGCCTCGCGTGCCGATCGCCGGCTGACCGTCACGCTCGTTCACACGCACGCCAGCGAACCGGCGGAGGTCTCGCTCTCTCTGCGCGGCGGTTCAGCCGACCACGTGGACCACACCGTGCTGACGCACAAAATGCTCAACGCGCACAACACGTTCGAGAAGCCCGACGAGCTGGTGCCGAAGATGTCGAGCACCTCGTATCGCGGGTCGACGTTCACGTGCACGCTGCCGCCGGCTTCGGTGAGCAGGCTGGACATCGCGCTGGCGTGACGGATTTGGAAACGGCCTCGTTGGCACGAGTTGCTCGTGGAATCGTTGCGGTGTTCCCTTTCCAAACCGACGGCTTGCCGTCGGATCCGGACCGACAGCAAGCTGTCGGCTTGGGAACGTGGATGCGGCAATGATTCCACGATCGATCGGGGCCAACCGGCGTCGCTCTCACGAATTCTCCCTCGCTTACGCGTCGGGTTGGTTGAATAGCCTTACTAACCCGAAGCGTCAGCGAGGGTCTCGTTACTCCAGCGTAGCCGTCTTCAGCTTGAACAGCTTCTCGGCATTGAGGCGGCCGATCTTTTCGCGGTCGGCCGACCTGATCGGAGCGTCATTCAAACCATTCGCAAATTCGATGCCATCTAGCCGCCCTCGCTCACGCTTCGGGTTAGTGTGTCATACGCATTAACCCGACGCGTGAGCGAGGGCCGGTCTGGGAAAGAGAGACTTCCAACAACCGGATAGCATCCTTCGCCGGGTCACGGTGCCTTCATTGCGTCGGATCACGGCCGGGACGAAGGTGGCAAAACGCGTTCCTCAATCCAGCCGCGCACAACTTCCATGCCGAAACGTTGCAGCTGTTTCATGAGAATCTTGACGTGGTCGCGGTCGAGATCCTGTTCATACGCGCGCAAGAGAGCACCCGACTGGGCTTCGTTCAGAATGGAAATCAGCGCGGGGACAACCTCCTCGAGAATGCCCCAGCTGCGTTTCCTCTCGACGTCCGAACAGACAGGCACGACCGCGGCCAGCGAAACGCCGAACAGCTCCCGCACGTAGTCCACCGCATCGTGGATCGAATGCTCTTTCGGCCGGACGGGCTGGCGCCATTCGTAAGGCGGAGACCATTCGAGCGCCGGCCGCAGCAGGTCGATGTGCGTGACGACGCCGATCTTTGGCGGCGGCTTGAGCTGCGGCTGCGATTGGAACCAGTTCTCGACGTCCTGCAGCGTCC
>DASPSM010000232.1:0-3058 GCA_035623955.1 Planctomycetaceae bacterium | reverse complement strand
GGTCGGGAGCCATCGAGACGAACAATCTCTGTCTACGTTCGTCCGGATCGAAATCGCTCCGCTTGTCTGTCGCGGCTGCCGTCGTTGTGTCGATCCTGGCCGGTTGTGAAGGGGCAAAGCCCGCGCGGCCATCATTTCGCTGGGGTGCCGACCGCGAGGGGGGCGGACCGTACATCTACCCCGACCCCAAAGCTCCCTCGCATTACATCGGCTTCGAGGTCGACCTGGCCAATGCGCTGGGAAAGCAAATGGATCGCGAGGCCCAGCTGGTGCTCTGCGGCTGGGACCAGATCCTGATGAATCTCGGTCGCCGCGACATCGACCTGGCTCTCAACGGCTACGAGTACACGCCCCAGCGCGCCCGCGACTACGCGTCCAGCATTCCTTACTACATCTACGAGCTGGGGCTGTGCGTCCGGAAAGGTTCACCCATCGATTCGTGGGCCGCGCTTCACCAGCCGGCCAGCGGACATCGGCCGCGAGTCGGCGTGCTCCGTGCATCCTCGGCCGATCGATATGTGACGGCCGAATTCGGGGACTCATGCGAGGTCGTGCGTTTTGAAGGCGTCGTAGAGACGTTCAAGCTCGTCGAGTCGGGCCAACTCGACGCCAGCGTGCAGGATCTTCCGCCGATAGTGTTCTATCTCGACCGCCTGAAGCGCTATCCCAAGCTAGAGGTCGTCGACCGCCCGGCCCAGCCTGGCTACTACGTCCTCTACGCAAGGCTCACCGACGAGAAGCTCATCGACGCGGTGAATGTCGCCCTGCGCAAGTTGTACGCCGACGGTACGCTCCGGAGCATCTACCAAAAATACGGATTGTGGAACGCGACGCAAGAAGGACTCCCGGAGGTCTGGGACCACTGGCCGCCCAAAGACGAGACACCCGAGGCGGGCCCGCTGGCGGTCGTTCTCGGGGAGCTCCACTTGTTCCTCCGGGCCGCGGGCGTGACCGTTCTGTTGGCCGTCCTGTCGATGCCGCTCGCCGTGGCGATCGGCCTGGCTGTCGCCCTGGTCAGGGCGTGGCCGTCGCCGGTCCTAGGAGGAACCGGGGCGCCGTCGACAATTCCGGGACGCTTCCTGCGCGGGGCGATGACGCTCTACGTTGAAATCATCCGAGGCACTCCCCTGGTTTTTCAGCTTTTCGTTATTTACTTCGTGTTGCCCGACTTCGGCGTGACAATCAGTGCGTTTGAGGCAGGCGTGTTGGCGCTCGCCGTCAACTACTCCGCATACGAGGCGGAGATCATGCGGCTGGGAATCCAATCGATTCCGGTCGGCCAGATGGAGGCGGCGCTGTCGCTGGGGATGACGCGGGGTCTGGCCATTCGCCGGATCATTTTGCCGCAAGCCGTCCGCACCGTGATCCCCGCGACCGCCAATGACTTTATCGCTCTCTACAAAGACACGGCCGTCTGCTCGGTCATCGCTGTCGAAGAGTTGTCGACGCAGTATTCGGTGGCGGCTAAGAGCACAGGCCTGTTTCTGCACATGGCCGTCGTGGCCAGCATCCTTTATCTGGCGATGAGCTGGCCGCTGTCGCTCCTGGCCGGGTGGTTGGAGCGGCGGCTCAACGGAAATACGATCCTGTAACTTCCTGTTGGAAACGACCCGCCTTGCTCAACATCATCCGACTTGTGAAACGGCGCGGAGGACGAGAGATCCTCAAAGGGGTCAGCCTGCGCGTCGAGCGGGGAACGGTCGGCGTGTTGATCGGTCCGTCCGGTTGCGGAAAGAGCACGCTCGTTCGCTGCGCCAATGGACTGGAGATGTTCGAGGAAGGCGAAGTCGCCGTCGGCGGCGCGCGATTGACGGCCGGCAACGGCAACGGCCGCGAGCAGCAGCTGCGCACGCTGAGGCGGTCCGTCGGGACGGTCTTTCAGCAATTCAATCTCTTCGCCCACCGCACGATGCTCGAGAACGTGATCGAAGCCCCGATCTACGTCCTCCACAAACCGCGCGAGGAGGCGGTCCGGCAGGCGGAAGCCCTCTTGGCCCGCGTCGGCCTCACCGATCGTCTCGATGCGTTCCCTCACCAGCTCTCCGGCGGGCAGCAGCAACGCGTGGCGATCGCCCGCGCCTTGGCAATGCAGCCGGAGGTGATCCTTTTCGACGAGCCGACCAGCTCGCTCGACCCGAAGATGACAGCCGAAGTGCTGGGGGTGATGGCCGATCTCGCGAAATCCGGGCAAACGATGCTCGTCGTCACGCATGCCATGGCCTTCGCCCGTCGCGTCGCCACCAACGTGCACGTCATGTTCGAAGGTGTGATCGTGGAATCGGGGTCGCCCGAGCAGGTGTTCGACTCGCCGACGCATCCCGCGACGCGCGAGCTGTTGACCAGTTCGACCTTTGGCTAAAGCGCCGGGGAGATCAGCGTCCCAGCACGTGCCGCAGCGCGGGCTCCAATTCCGGAAAGCGAAACGTGTAACCCGTTTCTTCGAGTCGCTTGGGGACGACCCGCGTGCTCGCCAGCAGCAATTCGTCCGCCATCTCGCCCAGGGCCAATCGGGCGGCAAAGGCGGGGAGCGGCATCACGGTCGGACGCCGCAGGACGCGGCCGAGGGCCTTCGTAAAATCGCGGTTGGTGACGGGGTTTGGCGCGACGACGTTGACCGGACCGTTGAGCCCCTCGGTGGTGAGTGCGTGGTGAATCGCTCCGATCACGTCGTCGATCGCGATCCAGCTGAGGTACTGCCGGCCGCTGCCGATCACGCCTCCCACACCGAGGTTGAACGGCGTGAGCATTTTGGCGAGCGCGCCGCCCGCCGGGGAAAGGACCACGCCGAAGCGCGTGTTGACGACCCGTATTCCTCGCGGCCGCACCGACTCGGTGATGGCTTCCCAGTCCTTGCACACGTCGGCAAGAAAACCGTCGCCGGCGGCGAACCGCTCGTCGAGCAGTTCGTCGCCACGGTCTGCGTAAAAGCCGATCGCCGAGGCGCAGACGAGCGTCTTGGGGGGCTTTTGCAGACGGTTGATGGTCTCGCACAAAAGACGGGTCCCCTCCAATCGGCTGTCGCGGATGAGCTTCTTCGTCCGCGCGTTCCAGCGTCCGG
>DASPSM010000160.1:0-4023 GCA_035623955.1 Planctomycetaceae bacterium | reverse complement strand
CGACGCTGGTCGGGCACTCGGCACGAATCGACGCGATCGCCCTGTCGGCAGAGGAAACGCTGCTCGCAACCGGGGCCTACGACAAGCGCGTTGCGGTCTGGAACGTCAAGGCGGTCCTCAAGGGCGAAGAGGGTCAGCAAGTGGCTGCGACGGCCAAGGACGCAATCAAAACCCCACTCAACAAGGGCGGCCAAGAACCCCACGCAACGAAGACCCCGGCGCCCAAAGGCACCGTTCGAGTGGGGATTATCGGGCTCGATACGTCGCATTGTGCCGCGTTCACCCAAGCGCTCAACGATCCCAAGGCGGGCCCGGACGTCGCCGGCTTTCGCGTGGTGGCGGCCTACCCGCGCGGCAGCGCGGACATCGTCTCGAGCACCGAACGGATTCCCGAGTACACGAAGGACTTTCGGAAGCGCAGCGTCGAGATCGTGGATTCGATTTCGGCCCTGCTTCCCAAAGTCGACGTGGTGCTGCTGGAAACGAACGACGGACGGCCTCACCTGGAGCAGGCGCTGGCGGTGATGAAGGCGGGCGAGCCGCTGTTCATCGACAAGCCCATCGCCGGCTCGCTGGCCGATGCCATCGCCATCTTCGAGGCTGCCAAGCGCTACCACGTGCCGGTCTTTTCCAGCTCGTCGCTGCGATTCGCGACGCACACGCTCGAGGCCCGCAACGGAAAGATTGGAACGGTGCAAAGCTGCGAAACGACGGGTCCCTGTCCTCTCGAAAAGACGCATCCGGATCTGTTCTGGTACGGAATTCACGGAATCGAGTCGCTCTTTACCGTGATGGGTCCCGGGTGCAAGAGCGTTCGCCGCACAACGAGCACCTCGACCGATGACGTCGTTGTCGGCCAATGGGAAGGAGGCCGAGTCGGCACTTTCCACGGCACACGACCGAAAGGTGGCTACGGCGGCAAAGCGACCGGCACCAAAGGGACTCTCGACGTCGGCGCCTACGAGGGTTACCGGCCGCTCGTGGTCGCGATCGTGCAGTTCTTCCGCACGGGGATCGCTCCGGTCAAGGAAGAAGAAACGCTGGAGATCTACGCCTTCATGGACGCGGCCGACGAGAGTAAACGTCAGCACGGCGCCCAGGTCACCCTTGCCAGCGTGATGGCGAAGGCCCGCGTCGAGGCCGAAAAAAGACTGCGGCAACTGCAATGATCCGGCGCGACGACGGAGGCGATTGGCTCATTATCGAGCAGATCAAGCACGCGCACCTGGCGGCAGAGATCGCGCGGGCTTGGGGCAACGAGCGGTTCGAGCCGTTCACGCGCGATCGCACCGGGCCAACCGCGGGCGCGCTGTTGCATGCGGTAACGCATCACGATGACGGATGGAGCGAGTGGGACGCGGCGCCTCGTCTCGATCCGCGGACGGGCATGCCGCGAGATTTCCGTGAGATGCGGATGCAGGATGCGACGGCCATCTGGACGAAGAGCATCGTCGCGTCCGGGGAATTTCATCCTCTTTCCGCCTACGCGGTGAGCCGGCACTTTTGTTATCTGGCGCAACAGGTGCGTGACGGAGGCCGCCAAGGCTCCGACGATCTGGCTGCGGTTCGCAGGTTTCTCGAGCAGCAATCTGCCGTCCAAATGGGACTCCAAGAAGCGGCGGGCCTGCAAGGTCGTGGCGAGGAGTTCGATCGCTATCGGGAGGTGGCTTATCGCACCGTGCAGTTCTTCGACCGCGTGAGCCTTTGGTTGTGCTGTGCGGAGGAGGACGAGCCCCAGCAGATGACGACACCACTGGGCGAACTCGTCACGTTTTCGCCGTCATCGTCACCTGGTGTCACGGCAATTGGAGAGGAAGCTGGCCGGCTGCACGCCGCGACGCTCGATCTGCAGAAGTTCCGTGTGACAATCGAGCCATATCCGCTCTCTCACCTCGCGCGCGAGTTCAAGGTCGAGGGCCGGCGGATCCCGACGCGGCGATACCTGAACGAAACCGACCTTCGGGCAGCGTGGAGCCAGGCTTCACCGGTGCAACTCGTCTGGACGCTTTGCAGCGCGTAATACGCCCGACGACAAGTTCGTCGGCACGGCCTGCGCCTACAGGATGTCGTCCAGGCTCTTGAGCCCGATCTCCTCGCGACTTCCGAACGGCTCCGCATAGGCTTTGCCGATCGTCCAGCCCCAATAGCGAGCCCGGTCGCGGATGTCGTCGAGCGCCGTCGGAAAGGTCTGCGCGCGGCCGGTGACGAACTGGCTTTGGTAGGACGCGATCGCTTGCATCTTGGCGTCGATGCAGTCGCTAATATCGATCACAAACGCCGGCTTGGGGTGGATTCGGAGATGGACGCTCCAATAGTAAAACATCCGCGGCGGCCAGAACGGTTCGCCCGGCAAGTCACTGCGCGACAATTTGGCCCAGAATCGTGCGTCTTCGCAAAGCCGACTCGCGGCCACGTGGTCCGGGTGCGAATCGTCCCAATACGGGACGAAGACGAATCGGGGCCGTACGACTCGCAGAACGCCGGCAAGCGCTCGACGCGCTTCTAGGTTGGCCTCGACGCTACGGTTGGGCAGTCCGAGGTTCCTTCGCCAGGCGATTCCCAGATGCTGGCTGGCCGTAAGTGTCTCCTGGGCACGGAGTTCCGGAGATCCATAAGGCGTCGGTTCACCATTCGTGAGGTCCAGAATGCCGGTCCGCAGGCCGACCCGGTTGCAGCGGACAAGTGTGCCTCCCACCCCGATTTCCGCGTCGTCCGGGTGCGTGGCGATTACCAGGACGTCCAAGGGTTCTACAGAATCCGTTGGCATGTCGTATCGAGGCTGTCCCCAGGTCGATTTGGTCTTTACGCAGATGGCCGAATGTCGAGAATCAGGCTCCTCTCCTGCCTTTCCGCTTTCGACTCCATCATAGCCAACCCCCGACGCGCTCGCCTGCCAGTGTGAAGGCGGCGCACACAGCGAGGCCTCCATGCGCGGTCGCACGCTTGCGCTGACGTTTGTCGTTTTCCTTGGCTTCGTCTCCGGCTGCATGACATCGCAGAAAAACTCGGATGATCCGCCGACCACTGCGCGAGGAATGGGGAATTCAATGCCCGGAACGCCGAGCGCTGAAGACGAAGAATGGAGTAAGCTGGGACGCGAGATGCGCGGCGACGCGCCCGTGCAGCAAACTTTTGATCCGCTCCGCGACCTGATGGTGTCACCCAAGGCCCAGTCGATTGAGCGCAGCCTCGGCGTGGACGATTGACCGGTTGGATCCGCAATCGCTTCCCGAGCGGGGGGTGTCAACCCCCCGAGTTTCTTGCTGTTACCCTGCTGTTACAAACCAAGATACACGGCAAGCGCCCCCGGCTGATCGCGCACATAGCGGACGGCTGCATGAATGGCTGCTTCGTTCGGCAGCCCACGCCGCGAAGCCGATGTCGTCCACCATCTGCCGCTTTCCGGTTTCGGGTAATCGCAATTGAGCACCCGACTTGCATAACTCTTGAACGTCCGTAACAGCTCGGCCGACTCGATCTGGTCGTCCGCAACGACGACCAGATGCACATGATTTCGCATCACTGCTGCCGTCAGCAATCGCCAGCCGCGGTAGGCGGCCGTCTCAACAAGCTGCGTCCTGATGCGCTCGGCCTGCGGTCGATCGAGAAACACTGGCGGGCCTTTGAGCGCAGCTCGGGCCGCAGAATTCAGCCCTGGCACCGGGCCGTCGTAGGGTGTTCCAGGTTTGTTATGAAGTTTCCGCGGAGAGTCGTCCACCCGGACTCGGGTGACCGAGCCGCGAGCATCGCCGGGAAGCCAGGTGCCATAGGTCGTCCAGGTGAGCAGCCAGTCGCGCATTGCACGAACTCAAAGGACTCGGGGGGCTTATGCCCCCCGCTCGGATTGAGCTACTGCGGGGTGCGTTTGGACGGCGGGCGTTTGAGGCGGGCTGCGCCCGGGCCGGATGTGCCGCCGCGTTCCTCGGCGCTGCCGATGATTCGTTCGACGGCTTCCAGCAGCACGTCCATGGCGAACGGCTTGCGGAGGTATTCGTCGACGCCCAGCATCTCGGCGTAGGCTTT
>DASPSM010000029.1:0-8100 GCA_035623955.1 Planctomycetaceae bacterium | reverse complement strand
GTCGCAAGTGCATCGGATCCGGTCCAGGGCGGCCGTTGTCGGTTGCGACGAAAGGACTTAGGGAGATTGAGATTTGTGTTGAACCGCGTCAGTCCGGCAAGCGACTCATCTGTAATGCGATCGGATGAAATCCGCAGCCTGTTTAACTTCCAGACCAGGTGTGGCCCTCGGATCGCGTTGAAAGGATAGGCGTGGAACCTCTCGACAGGCTGCGCGAGCGGTTTCTCGTCCGGCAGTTCCAGCGTGGAAATAGCGATGCGTTCCTCGCCCTTGTCCGGCGCTACGAAAGACGTCTCCTCTTCTTCCTGCGGCGCTTCGAACGTGACCCGGAGCGTGCGCTCGACGTGCTCCAGGAAGTTTGGCTGGCGGCCTGGAGAACGCGAGGTGCGCTCCGTTCGGCCAACGCTTTTCGAGCGTGGATCTACCGGGTCGCGCATGGAAAGGTCATCGAGGCCATCCGCAGCGAAATGCGCTATCGTCAGGTCGAGCAAGAGCGGCAACCCAACGAAGCAACCGTCGCAACTCGCGCCGGCGCGTCCTGGGAGACGGCCGAACTGGTTCACTTCGCCTTGTCGCGCATCTCACCCGAGCACCGCGAAGTGTTGACGTTGCGATTCCTTGAAGGGATGTCGATCGGGGAAATCGCCGAGGTGATTGATTGCCCGGAGGGAACCGTGAAATCGCGATTGCACTATGCGAGCCGCGAAATACTGTCCGTGATCGAGGAGCAAGAAAATGGCGGCAAATGACTCCGTTCGAAACCTGATTGACAGCATCGTCGCCTGCGACGAGCAACCAAGCGAGGAGCAAATGACCGAATTGCGCAAAACCTTGGCGGGGAAAGTGGCGACGATGAAACGCCGAGTTCACCACTCGCGGACCGTGTGTGTCGCAGGAGTCCTCTGTTTTGTCGTCGGCTACGTCCTTTTGCTCTCGACGGTCGGACACCCCGCCCAGCCAGGGAACCCCGGCCAGCCAACTTTAGTGGCCGCAACGGGTTTCATCCTCGTGGCCGTCGGGGCAATTCTCACCGTCTTCGGGGCTGTTGGCCTCTTCCTCTTCCACGGCTTAGGCTACGTTTGGGCCCGGAACGACTTGAACGACGCGGCCATCATGGAGCTGTCTCTCCAGGTTCAGCGGCTCGCGCAACGGATGGAGGCGCCGAATAAGAATCCGTGATCCGAATGTCGATCGCTCGGAACGCGGGGTTCGCGAGCTATTAAACGTTCACGGATGGTTTGGCGCATAGCCAGGTGCCAACGTGTTGGGCCTCTTTCGAGGGATGCGCTAACTACAACCTCCCGCTTAGACCGAAATTCCGCTAGCCTGGATTCAGAAAAAGAGCGTCCGTTCGACGTTCTAAATTTGACATCAAGTATCCCTCCGCGCACACTTACGGCGCTCGTTGCCGATGCGGGTTGGGCGCCGATCGCCTTCCTCAGCGGGTGATTCGCCCCCCCCCCGGGCAGACCTTTCCCTTGACATTGATTCTCGCCACAGGGTTTGGGGCAGAAGCTCGTTCGGTCGACTGCTGAAAGAAGCACAAGATGAAGATTCTCTGCGCGGTAAGCATCTTTTTGGGAGCCGCAATCCTGGTGCTTGGAGCCTCTGCGGGCGCGGCGTCTGCCGGGGGAATTTATGGTTGGGGCTCCGCCGGGTGTTGCGGAGGCAGCGGCGGGTATGGTTGTGCCGGGTGCGGCGGCTACGGAGGGTGTGGACCCGGCGGTTGCGCGATGGGCGGCAGTACCTTCTGGTATGTGGGTGACTACGACCGGTACATCATCGGCCACGGCGCGATGTATCCCGCCGGAGATTCCCCTCGCCCGGCCTATTGGTATGTCCCGCCGGTCGCGCCGGACACGATAGTTACGCCCAAACGTCCGTAATCGAGCGGATGGCGCCGGTCAAAGATGCGGTAAGCCGGCAACAAGCTCGTCGCGGCCGTTCGCCCAGGAAACCGCTAGGGCCTTTTCTAGCCGGCATTCGGGGCTGGGAAGCCGGATTGCGACGAACTTTCCCGAGGATCCTGACAACCGGCTTTCAAGCCCAGAGGTCCTGGCTTTTGTGTCTTGGTCGTGCCGTTCTTTCCTTCGGCGTTTAATCCTTGCCGAGGCGATCGATGTCGCGGTGCAGCCGGTTGGCAATCAGGCTGCTCAAAACGGCGAACATGATCGCGGTGGAGAGCCCGAACAGGAGCAGCCCATTGACCGCTTCGAGTGGGCCCAGCAGTTGCCACCGCTGAGACAAATGAACGTCCCCGTAACCCAGAGCCGTGTAATTTTGGGCCGAACAATAGAAGGCCTGATTAAAGTCCACGACTTCGCCGCAGATCAGGTAGACGATCGCCCACAAGGCAATCTGAATCAAATGGGCCGCCGCCGTGAACAGCGAAACGATCATCATGATCGCCACGCTCTTCCAGAATCCTGAAGCGCTGTGGATCAAGTGCAGCGCCAAATTCACGATGAGCGTTGTCGTCATCGCGAAACAGACCAGACTCACGAGGAACACACCGGCGCCAACCAGAAGGCTCAAGACCATATGATCTCCGCGAGCGCAGGTCCTGCCGAATCTTCAGGCGCTGGCGACACCAGGCGGCCTGGAGCGCCGGCCGTCAACACTCTTCGCCCAACTGCGCTCGCTGCACACGTTCCGCGCGTCAATGGGACGGGAACGGCACGAGCGAAGCCGTCGGCTTCCAGGCGGAGCGCGCCGCTACGGTTTCGGACGTCTGTTGCGGGCGCGGCTCATCCGCTGCGGCCGGCGCGCCCGAAGAATCCGCCTGGCCCATCGTGGGTTGCAGCGGATCCTTCGATTCGCCGGTCAAGTACTTCATGAACTTGCGGCTGGCGCGGTTGATGATCACCACCTTGCTGGCCCCCGCGTGATGGATGGGCCGAATGATGCAAATCACCTCGGCATCTTCTTCCGTCGCGGCTGCCGCGGATGCGGCGGCGGTGTCTGGGTCGGACCTGATTACCACCTCTTCGCCCAGCGCGTCGGCGGCCAGGCGCCTGGGGTGTCCTTGTTTCAACTGAGCCAACTCGAGCTCTGGCTTCGCGGGGGCTTGTTCCTCGACGGCGGGGGGCGTTGCAGGGGGTTGGGACGGCGCGGGAGCGGCGGCGACGTCGATCATTCGGTCGCGCGGCTGACGGGACCGCCCGGGAATCAGGTCTTCCAGACCGGCACTGCGCAGGAGCTGGTGAATGGGCTTGAGTCCCGCGTAGACCCCCTTGCCTTCCTGCGGATCGGCGTTGGTGCAGACGCCGACGACGCGGCCGCTCGTCGTGAAGAGTCCGCCACCGGAGCGCCCCTTCACGGGGACGCCCACACACTCGATCGTGTCGGGACCTTCGTAACGGTTGAGCACGGTGACTTTGACACGCTCGATGCTGGGCAACTCGCCGCGGCTGCAGCCGATGCTGAGGAGCGTTTGGCCCCGCGCGACTTTGCTTTCGACGCCGGCGACGGGCGACGCGGCCACGTTCGAGGTCGTGTGCAGCATCACCAGGCCGACGTCGGCATCGAGATCGAATTTCACGATCTTGGCCTGATAGGTGTGGAAGTTTTTCCCTTCGAAGAGGTCCACTTCGATCTGGCTTTCGGGTTTGACGTCGCGAAGGATGTGGCCGCAAGTGAGCACGACGCTCTTGTGGGCGGTGCCGTCGATCACGACGCCCGAGCCGAAGTAGACGCCCCCCTCGTCTTTGACGCGGATGCGGGCGCTCGAGGCGAGCATCGGCACGCTCGACGGGTCAGGGGCGGCGTCGGGCTCGCCGGCGTAGCGCGGGGCCGCGCCGCGCGCGACCGAATCGGGACCGGCGCTGAGCGCGTCGTTCGGGTCGGCTGCGGCGTTAGAGCGCCGGCCGTTCGCTGCCGTCGCGTCGCCACTGTCGGCCAGCAGAGTGCTGGAGTTTTGCGCCGAGCTGGGCCCGGAACTCGGCGCGTCGATCTGCACCATGCCCGAGTTGGTGTTCTTGGAGGTAAACGGCGGCAGCGGCAGATGGAAGTCCCACTTGGGCTTGGACTCGTCATCGGTGAGGCGAACGGGCAGCGACCGGTTGTTGCGTGCGGCGTGGTCTGCGGGCCGGGGCGCGGTGCGGCGGGGGAGCTGCGCGAGCAGGGCCCGCAGGGTCGATTCGTCCTGCATTCCGGTGACGCGCTGCCACTCCTGTCCGCCGACGATCAGCACGAAGGTCGGGACGACTTGAATGCCGAAACGCTGGGCCAGATCGGGCCGCTCGTCGGTGTTGATCTTCACGACGGGATAACCCTCGGCATGCAGCCGCTCGACGATGGGCATCATCATTTGGCAGGGGCCACAGTGCGTGCTGTAAAAGTCGTAGAGCACATCCTGGGGAGCGGCGGCCGCGGCGGCCAAACTGAGCACGAGCAGGGACGCATTCATGACGGGGCTCCAGAACGCTGCGGAACGCAGCAAATGCGGAATCGCCAAGCGAAGACGGGGAAGGCAGAGCCCGCGGGGAGTCGAGACGTGCGAGCCAAAATACCGGGCGAAGAATGTCCGCCAAAGAAGGGCGGTCGGTTGATCCCAATCGCAGGATTCCGACGCAACACGAGCCAGGCCTCCCTGCCTGCCTTTGTAAAACTTTCAAGCGAGCGGCGTTTTTGTAACAACCAAAAGTCCGCGCTCCCTGCGGGCTCTCTCGGCAGCCATCTGCCGCAAGCTGTTACCACCAAAGACGCTTCGCGTCGCCGACTGCTCCGCGGGAGATTGGCCCTATCCGATTACCCGAAGAGCGTGGAGCATCAAATGCAGGCCCCGTGCCACACCGGCAGGATTTGCCGCTGGGCTTCGCCTGGTCCAAGGTCCAAAGTCCAAGGTCAATGACAGAGATTCCGGTGCTGCGCCTCTTTTGCCTTTCGACTTTGGACCTTGGACTTTGGACCTTGGACTCAACCCGGCGCTTGACCCAGCCACGCGTTGTTCGATGTAATGAATGCCAGAGCAGACGAGGCAGAAAATGGTCGAGCGGTCGATTCAGAGCCTGACCCTTCGCGAGCAGCTCGTCGAGGCGCAGCGCCTCACTCGCGAGCTGTCGGAACATCTTGACCAGGCCTTTATCCCCAAGTGCCTGGAGCTGACGCGACTGGTCCGGCCGATCAATGGCGAACCGCCGGACGTGCGGGCCTTGGAAGACGTGACCGTTCGCACGCAGGCCGCCCGGATCCTCGAGACCGAAACCTTTACCGAGAAGGTCTTCGCGGAGCTTTTGGAATACTGCAAGGCGATCGAAAGCGGCGTGAACAAGATCGCCACGTAGTGGCCAGCACCTCGCGCAACGGCATGCTCGTCAGTGGTGACCGCCGCGGCGCTGGCCTTGGGCGCGCTAGGGGAACGGGCCGGCGGCGGCTCGAACTGCGGCAAATCGCGCGATGTGGGGACGTCGTTCAGCTGCACGCCGTCGAGCAGGATGTTGGCAATCACCGGTCGGCCCTCCTGCATCGTTACCCAGGCGGCGTGACGGCGAGCGGCGGGTGTCAGCCCGCCGGTGCTTCGATTTGAGAGTTTTCCGAGTTCTATGGCGCGTCGGGAATAGACAGGAGAAAATCAAGCACCGTGGGGCTCACGCCCCACGCTCGCCGGGCGTTGTCTGTTTGCCGCGAACGAACACCGCTTCGACCGAGCCGGGAAATGTCAGCCCCTCGAACGGCGACCAGCCGCATTTTGTTTTGAGGTTCTCGCGCGTGACTTTAGTCGGCCGCGATAAATTCAGCACAGTCAGCGAGGCTGTGTAGCCGGGCGCGATTCGTCCGAACTTCAACCCGCCGGCGTACGGGTTGACGAACTGCCCCGGGTTGTCACAGCAAACGGCGGCGATCCGCTCGGGCGTGAAGCCGCGCTCGACCAAGAGCCACGTGACGAAGGGGCCGTAAGTATCGAGATGCGGCTGGCCGGACGGGCGCTTGGCGCCCTGTTTTTCGGCAAGCGTGTGCGGGGCGTGATCGGTGGCCAGGTAGTCCAACTCGCCATTGCGAAGGGCCTCCAGCAGCACGGCGCGATCGGACGGGCCGCGCAGCGGCGGGTTCATCTGCATGCGGCCGCGGTTGGCCTCAGTGATCTGCGTTTCATCGAAGAACAAATGATGAGGCGTGACCTCACAGGTGACGGCCAGGCCGCGGCGGCGGGCATCGCGAATCAGCCGCAAGCCTTCGCCGACCGAGTAGTGGCAGAGCTTTCCGCGCAACTCGTACTTCTCGATCATCTCCAGCGCGAACCGCGTGGCCGAGATTTCGCAGGCCGGCGGACGCCGTCGCTCGTGGGTCGGCTCGCCGCGATGCGCCTCCAGCAGCACCGGATCCTCGCAATGGAAGCTGACATTCGCGCCCCGGTATTGGGCGAGCGTCCGGTCGAGCTCTTCGAGCGACGTGAAGTACAAGTCGCCCACGCTGGGCCCCATGTAGACCTTGTAAGGGACCGCGAACGACAGCGGATGCGTGTTCGGGCCGATCCCCGCGTAGAGCGTGATGTGAATCGGCACCCGGCGGCGGTCGACCAGCTCTTGCTTCGCGCGATACGAAGCGTCGTCGATCGGCGCGGCCGAGTTGTTCGGCATGTCGGCAACATGGACCACGCCGCCGTTCAGGGCCGCGGCTGCCGCCGTGCGGAAGTCCTCTTTATGCGCTTCCTTGCCGCTGGGGTCGTCGCGGGCATGGATGTGAATGTCGCCCATGCCGGCAAAGATCAGGCAGTCGTCGCCGAACTCGACATCCGCATGCCCCAGCCGCGGCCCGACCTCGGCGATCTGCTCCCCCTCAATGCGGATCTGCCCGGACTCGACGCCCTGGGTGCTGACGACTCGACCGGCGATGATCATGGGTTTCTCAGTCAATTGCCTCTGTTCGCTCGCCAGCATACGCTACATGCGATGCGTGGCAAACCGTGAGCATCCGCCTCTTTGAATGCCCCCGCCTCTGCGCAAGACCTGCGCGTCCAACCTGCCTGACGAGAAGCCCCATGAAATCTCCCCGCCTGATCGCGATCGGCGTTGCCACGTTCCTGACACTGCCGGCGGCCGATGTCGTCGCGCAGACCTTGAGGAGCACGCCGCCACGGCCCGCGACACCGAGCACGCAAAAGGCGCTGATCGATGACTCGGGGCCAGACATCCGCGACGACCCGCGCTACGGGCGGATGCGGCTCCTGGGCGACCGCTACCATCCCTGGACGCCCGCTGGAACAAAGGAAGCCTGGGAGAAGCAGGCTCGCGCGATCCGCGAACGCGTGCTCGTCGCCACCGGCTTGTGGCCCATGCCCCCCAAGGAGCCCTTCACTCCGGTGATTCACGGCAAGATCGACCGCGGCGACTACACGGTCGAAAAGGTCTTCTTCGCCAGCATGCCGGGGCACTACGTCACCGGCAACCTGTACCGGCCGTCGAAGATCGTCGGCAAAGTGCCGGGCGTTCTGTGTCCGCACGGCCACTGGAACAACGGCCGCCTGTACGACGCGGGTGAGAAGGAAGCCCAAAAGCAGCTCGAGCAGAAAGCCGAGAACAACATGGCGGGCGCCCGGTTCCCCTTGCAGGCCCGGATGGTCGGCCTCACGCGCCTGGGCTGCATCGTCTTTCATTACGACATGGTGGGCTATGCCGACAACGGGCCCCTCGATCATCGCGGCGGGCTGACCGATGCCGAGGCGGAGCTGCGGCTGCAGAGCGAGTGCGGCCTGCAAACGTTCAATTCGATCCGGGCCCTCGACTTTTTGTTGTCGCTCCCCGACGTCGATCCGCATCGCATCGGCGTCACGGGAGCGAGCGGCGGCGGGACCCAGACATTTCTGCTCGGAGCCGTCGATCCCCGTCCGACGGTCGCCTTTCCGGCTGTGATGGTCGGCACCAACATGCAGGGTGGCTGCGTCTGCGAGAACGCCGACCTGTTGCGGGTCGGCATCAACAACGTGGCGATCGCCGCCCTCTTCGCTCCCAAACCGCTGGCCATGAGCGGCGCCCACGACTGGACGATCGACATCGAACGGAAAGGACTCCCCGAGCTGAAGCAGGTCTACGGCCTTTACGGCGAATCCGACAACGTCTTCGCCAGGTGCTATCCGCAGTTCGGCCACAACTACAACCAGGT
>DASPSM010000149.1:0-3604 GCA_035623955.1 Planctomycetaceae bacterium | reverse complement strand
AAGAGGACGACTAAGCGACCCGCGACGCGAGTCGCCGGGCGGCGACAACTCCGTTGAAAATGCGGCCGGATACGATACAACGAGAAAAGTGACGAAGAATTCAGGAGATTAACGTTGGCAGCAACCGAACAAGCGACGGATAAGACGGCCACCCACAAGCTTTACGAGGGGATGTTCCTCCTCGACAGCGGGCGTTTTGCGACCGACGCCAAGGGCGCGACCGACCAGATCACGGGGATGATCGAGAAGTGTGGCGGCACGCTCGTCGCCCATCGTCCCTGGCAGGACGGCCGGCTGGCCTACGCCATCAAAGGGCATCGCAAGGGGCTTCACTACCTGACCTATTTCAAGATGCCGGGCGACGGCATCCGCGACCTGACCCGCGCCTGCAAGCTGAACGAGCTCGTCCTGCGGCACGTCGTGATCGAGCACCCGCAGGCCATGTTCGAAGCGATGGTGCAGGCGATCTCGGGTGAGTGGCATCCGCACGAGGCCATCCAGGACGAGCCGACAGCCCGCGGCCGCGGAGATCGGGATCGAGGTGATCGGGATCGAGGTGATCGGGATCGAGGCGACCGGGATCGCGGCGACCGGGATCGAGGCGAACGCGACGACCGGGGCCGAGGCGATCGCGACGACCACGAGCGCCCTGGCGAACCAGAGGGCGAATACGAGGAGTGACCAGGAGATCAGGCTCCCAGGAGATCGAGGATGTCGAGCTTCAACAAAGTGATCCTGCTCGGTAACCTCACTCGCGATCCGCAGGTCCGCTATACGCCCGGAGGGACGGCCGTCGCGGAGTTGGGCCTGGCCGTCAATCGCACCTGGTTCGACCAGAAAACAAACTCCCGCCGCGAGGAGACGACCTTCGTCGACGTGACCGTCTGGGGACGGCAAGCGGAAGTTGCCGGAGAGTATCTGGCGAAGGGACGGCAAGTGCTGATCGAGGGCCGCCTGCAGCTGGATACCTGGGAAGACAAGGAGTCCGGCCAGAAGCGGTCGAAGCTCAAAGTGGTTTCTGAAAATCTGAGGATGGTCGGTGGCCGCGGAGACGGTGGCGGCGGTGGACGCGGCGAAGGAGGACGATCCGAGGGATCGCGACCCGGCGGTCAACGCGAGACGGAGAGCGCCGGCGGCGGACCCGAGGAATTTCACGACGCGCCACCCGACGACGATGTCCCATTTTAAAGCGGATCAAAGCCCGTTTTAAATCGAATCAAAGAAGGTGAAGGAAGATGGCTAAGGGAAACTCAGCTGCAGTCAGCGGATCGAGCCGAGCCTCGATCGACGTCTTGTTGACCGAGGATGTTGCCAGTCTTGGCAGCCAGGGGGACATCGTCCGCGTGAAGCCGGGCTACGCCCGCAACTTCCTCCTTCCGCAGGGGCTCGCCACGGTCGCGACCGAGCAGAACAAGCAGATGGTCCAGAAGCACAAACTTCGCGTGGCCGAACTGCAGCAGCAGCGGCTGAAGCAGCTGCGGGGTCAGGCCGACGCCGTCAGCAAGTACAGCGTCACGCTCGAAGCCAATGCCAACAAAGAGGGGCATCTTTACGGCTCGATCGTCGCCGCGGATATCAGCAAGGCCCTCAAGTCGGCCGGATACTCCGTCGAGCCCGACCACATCAAGCTGGAAGGTCCGCTCAAGGAGCTGGGCATGTACACCGTGCGGGTCGAGCTTCACGCCGAGGTGAAGACCGAAGTCAAAGTCTGGGTCGTGCCCTCGGCAAGCGCCTGACCCGTCGGACACGCGAGACACAGGATTCGGGTGGCACTGGCGGCTTGCTCGCCAGTGTCTTTTCATAGTTCTCAAAGACTGAACTGGACAGTTCTCAAAGACCTGTGGCGGAGGCACGGATGGCCACTGTCGAAGACTTCCTCGCCCGGCTGCCGCCGCAGAACTTGGACGCGGAGCGCAGCGTGCTGGGGAGCATGCTGGTCTCCAACGACGCCGTCGATGAGGTGGCCTCGTTTCTGAAGGCCACGCACTTCTACCACGACGCCCACCAGCAGATTTACGCCGCCATCTGCCGCATGCGCGAGCGCGGCCGCGGCGCGATTGACGCGGTCACCTTGGCCGAGGAACTGGCGGCCCTGAAGCTGCTCGAGGAAGTCGGCGGCCCGAGCTATCTGCACCAGATCCTCGAGACCGTGCCGCATGCCGCGCACGTCCGCTACTACGCCGACATCGTCCACGAAAAGTACGTGCAGCGAGCCCTGATCGATACGTGCACCGAGGTGCTCCGCAGCTGTTACGACTCGGGCCAGGCAGCCGACGACATCCTGCAGGAGGCCGAACAGAAGATCTTCTCCATCCTGGAACAGCAGGAGCGCGACACGCGGCTGTCGATCCGGGACATCCTCCACGAGGCCTTTACACGAATTGATGCCCGCTTGCAGACGGCGGGCGACGTGAGCGGACTTCCCACGACGTTCACCGACGTCGACCGGCTCACCACGGGCTTTCATCCTTCGGAGCTGATTATCCTTGCGGCACGGCCCAGCATGGGCAAAACCGCCCTGGTCTGCAACTTCGCGGAGGCAATCGCCCGCAGCTCCGGCCAGGGCGTGTTGCTGTTCAGCCTGGAGCAGTCGAAGCTCGAGTTGGCCGAGCGGTTCCTCTGCATGGTGGCCCAGATCGACGGACACAAGCTCCGCAACGGCCAGATCGACGAGGACCAGCAGCAGAAGCTGCTCGATGCGTCGCACGCGCTCAGTGAAATCCCGATCTTCATCGACGATCAGCCGGCACGGACGACGGCCCAGATCGGCGCCATCTCGCGACGGCTCAAACGACAGAGTGGACTGGGGCTGATCATCATCGACTACCTGCAACTGATCGAGCCGGACGATCGTCGAGCGCCGCGCGAGCAGCAAATCTCTCAGATCACCCGACGCTTGAAGCAGCTGGCCAAGGAGATCAACGTTCCGGTGATCGCCCTGGCCCAGCTCAACCGGGGAGTCGAGTTGCGCGAGGAAAAGCGCCCGCGGCTGGCCGACCTTCGCGAAAGCGGGGCGATCGAGCAGGACGCCGACCTCGTCCTCTTCCTGCACCGCCCCGAGGCTTACGATCCGCACGACCGTCCGAACGAAGCCGACCTGATTGTCGCCAAGCACCGCAGCGGGCCGACCGGCGTCGTCACTCTCACCTGGCGCAAGGAGTTCATGCGCTTCGAGAGTTACACGTCGATGGTCGCGCCAGGCGGCTTCGGCGACGACGATTTCCAGTGACAGGTTCCGGCAGCACGCCCGCCCGCTCGACGAGCCGTTTTGCTTTGACGACGGCTGCCGGCCTGCCGTATCATGGCACGCATCAACGCGTGCAAGCGCGTGTACGTGAAGCCTGGCTGACTGCTCCAACCGCGATCCGCCTGCCCTGACCTTCCGCCTCGCCCGCAAACGCCGCCTGATTTCCTTCCCCTAGGTTTTGCCCGCCTCGGTTTTTTGGACCCGCCGCATGCAGCTGACTCGCCGCGCCTGCGAGGTCTGTTTGGTCTTGGCTGCCAGTATGGTTGCCGGCCCGGTCACCGTCGCGCAGGCGCAAGCAATCTCTTCTGTGACGCCGCTGGCGCTTCGCCCGGGGGAGACGCAGGACGTCGTGCTGAC
>DASPSM010000147.1:0-2763 GCA_035623955.1 Planctomycetaceae bacterium | reverse complement strand
CGGGAGAGGGGCTGGGGGTGAGGGGTCTCTTGTTCTGTCGTCGCTTCATTTCGCCCGGTACGCTTAGCAACAAAAAAATCCAAGCAGCTGAGATAGTTCCCGATGCGCACCCTGGCTGACTCCCCACTCCGCGTCATCATCCTCCTCGGCTGCGTCTCATTGTTTGCGGAGTCGTCAACTCTCGCTGCCGATCCCGCCGGCAAGTTGCCGCGCGACCCGGCGCCGTTCAAAGGGGTCATCGGGCGGACGATCAAAGATTCGAAGCCGGCGTTTCCCGAACCGGTGCGGGCGCCGAAGGACGCGCCCAATGTCGTAGTTATCATGACCGACGACACGGCCTTCGGTCATGCCAGCGCGTTCGGCGGGCCGATTCCCACTCCCACGCTCGACCGCCTGGCCAAGAGCGGCTTGCGCTACAACCGCTTTCACACGACGGCCCTCTGCTCGCCGACGCGCGCCGCCCTCCTGAGCGGACGCAACCATCATTCGATGGCGGCGGGGATCGTCGAGGAATTCGCCAGCGGCTTTCCCGGCTACGACTCGCTTCTGCCCGCCAATGCCGCGCTCGTTTCCGAGGTCCTCAAAGGCAACGGCTACAGCACGGCCGCCTTCGGCAAGTGGCACAATACGCCGTCGTGGGAGGCCGGTCCGACCGGGCCATTCGACCACTGGCCCACGTATCTGGGCTTTCAATATTTCTACGGCTTTCTGGGGGGTGACACGAATCAGTGGTCGCCGGGTCTGGTGGAAAACACCAAACGGATCGAGCCGCCGTACGATCCGACTTATCACTTCATGACCGACATGACGAATCGGGCGATCGACTGGGTCCGCGTTCAAAAGACGACCCAGCCGAATAAGCCGTTCTTCGTCTATTTCGCCCCCGGCGCGACCCACGCCCCGCATCACGCGCCCAAGCCGTGGATCGATAAATTCAAAGGCCAGTTCAACCAGGGCTGGGACAAGGTTCGCGAAGAGACTTTCGCACGCCAGAAGCAACTGGGCGTCGTCCCGCCTGACACGATCAACACGCCGCGGCACAAGTCGATTCCCGCTTGGGACTCGCTGAGCCCCGACGACAAGCGCCTCTACGCCCGCATGCAAGAAGTCTTTGCCGGCTACCTGTCCTACACCGACAGCGAAATCGGCCGGCTGATCGATGCCATCGAACAGCTAGGCGAGCTCGACAACACGCTCGTCTTCTATATCGTCGGCGACAACGGCGCAAGCCCCGAGGGAGGCGTCACCGGGACCGACAACGAAGCCAAACGCTTCAATGGCATCGTCGATTCCGCGGAATCGAACCGAAAGCTACTCGATCAGCTCGGCGGGCCGTTGGCCTATAACAACTACCCCGTCGGCTGGGCCTACGCGGGAAGCACTCCTTTCAAATGGACCAAGCAAATCGCCTCGCACTTTGGCGGCACGCGGAACCCGATGGTGATCTCATGGCCCAAGCGGATCAAAGACGGGGGCGGCTTGCGCACGCAATTCCATCATGTCGTCGACGTCGCTCCGACGATTTACGAGGCCGTCGGCATCCGGCCCCCTGCCGCGGTGAATGGCATCGCCCAAAAGCCGATCGAGGGAGTGAGCCTGGTCTACACCTTCGATCACCCCGAGGCCAAAGGTCGGCACACGACCCAATACTTTGAAATGATCGGCAGCCGTGCCATTTATCACGACGGCTGGGTGGCGGCAGCCTTTCACGGCCGCATTCCCTGGCTCGCCTTCCCTCTCGGCGCCGGTCCCGACGTCGATGACGAGCCGTGGGAGCTCTACAACATCGAAGATGACTTCAGCGAAGCGAAGGATCTGGCCAAGGCCAACCCGCGAAAGCTCCGCGAGCTGCAGTCGCTGTTCTGGATCGAAGCGGCCAAATATCAGGTCCTGCCGATCGACGACCGCACCGCCGGGCGAATGCTCAACAACCCGCAGCCACAGGTCGCGCCGGGTCGGACCGTGGCGACCTTCTTCCGGGGGATTGTCCTCCCCGAGGCCATCGCCCCCAACACGAAGAATCGGTCCTACGCCCTCACGGCTTTTATCAACCTCGACAAGCCGGCCGAAGGCGTCCTCGTCGCCCAAGGGGGCCGCTTCGGTGGGTACACGCTCTACATCAAAGACGGGAAGCTAAACTGGCACTTCAACTTCCTCAACGCGGCCCGCTACACGATCCGCTCGAACGCCGATGTGCCGCTGGGAAAATCCCAATTGCGCTACGAGTTCACCTTCGCGGGCGACCCGAACGGCGGCGGCACGGGCAAGCTGTTCATCAACGACCAGCAGGTGGGCGAGGGCAAAATCGGCCGCACCCCCCGCGGCGTCCTCTCGATCGACGAAACCTTCAACGTCGGCATGGACATCGCCACGCCCGTCTCCGAAGACTACCAGTCCCCGTACCGCTTCACCGGCGACCTCGAAAAGGTGACGGTCGAACTGAAGTGAGGCCGCCGGTCTTCGACCCAGGGAGCGGCGAGACAGGGCGGGACCAGAGCGGGACACGAATGGGACACCTATTGCGCGAGAGTGTCCCGTCCATCGTGCGCCTCGTCGGAACTCATTGTCCGGCAATATGTTAGTCGGGACGCAAGTTGCCGCGGGACAACTTTATCCCATCCGGTCCACGTCGTGTCCCGTCCCATCGTTCGTGTCCCGTCCCAACGGACGTTTAAACCACCAGGGCGCCGAGGACACCAAGTTTTGGAGGCCGGTTTCTTGGTGCCCTTCGTGGCTTGGTGGTTCAAATCTGATCTTGATGCC
>DASPSM010000126.1:0-2224 GCA_035623955.1 Planctomycetaceae bacterium | reverse complement strand
CGGAGGTGATGGGCGCCCCGACCGAACAGCGTCGAGGCACCGGCCCCGTCCTCGGCGCCCTCCATTGAGCTATCCGCATCGTCGCCGGCCCGTTGCGACGAACGGGCCGAGTCGAAGCTCTTCGGGTTTCCCGGGACGTTGTTGGCCGCAGAGGGATCGCGTGGTTTCACTGGATTGATCCGGAACGGGAACTGTCCGGAATCGGTCGATGGGGACGGTCCCGCATCGGCGGAATCCGGGCTTGACGCGTGGCGTTATGCCAGAAAGGGGCCGTGAGATAGCAGAATTCCGCATTTCTGAGAAGACGGCCTTCTGCCCGGCGCTCGCCTCGGAAAGCCTCTTCCGTCGAGCGCCTTTTGGCGAGTCTCTAACCGCACGTGCGCAAGTCGGGTCGCGCAACGCACCGCCTAGTGGGCGAACGAACCCCGACCAGTCACCATTCGGCACAAGCGATTGCTAGGTCGCGAGTTAAATGCAGTCTGCCGATAGCGGAAGGGCGACTGACCCACCGACCTTAAGTGGACAGCTCGGCCAGCAGAGCTTGCGTGGCCCGCAGCTCGCGGCTCAGCCCGTCGACCAAGTCACGAGGACGGCCGCCGGGCATCACGTCCCAGGTGTACGTTTCGACTTCAAGGTGCGGCGCGTACGACAAGCGACGCACGGCCGCCAGGGTGGCTCGCAGCTCGGCCCGGGTTGTCGCCAGGGGCCCGAGGCGCTCGGCATCGACCGGAACATGGAAGTGGATCCGCCACATCGAAGCGGCCAGGAATTCGGTGGGCGGCTCAAGTGCGAAACCCGGGTCGAGATCGAATTGCGTCAGCACGCGCCCGTCCGCTAAGCGGGCCTTTGTCTGATGCAGGTAACGAGGCTCGCAGTATTCGGCCAGTGCGGCCCGCGCCGCGCGATTGTTGGCTGGCTCGCGCAGTTCGATCGCGCACGTAATGTGGATCTTGTTGATGCGAATGCCTGCCTCGTCGAGGGCCGCGATCGACCGGCCGACGTCCTCGAACGCGACGGCCTGGTGACAAACGTCAAAGCACAGTCCGATATGCGTCCGCACCTGGTCGAAGCAGCCTCGTTCGCGGGCGGCGGGCCACAGCCGAGTGGTGAAGAACTCGATCGCACTCGGCGTCGTGTCGAGCCAGCAGCACGGCTCCGGTTCAAGGCCCACTCGAATCATGTGGCCACTCTTCTCTCGAAGGCGATCGAGCTCGCGAGCGGCGGCAATCAAATTATCGACGTACCGACCCAGAAACTCGGGCGACGAATCGAGACCGGGATAGCCCAGCGGCACCGTCGAAATACTTCCGTCTTTGCCGGCGGGCAGCAGTTGCGCCAGCGTGCGAGCGGCTCCCAGCGTGTAATCGAGCCGCGCGCGCTCGGCCCAACTCGGGACGTAGACGTTTTCCTTCACCCGCGGACTGTGAAAGTCGCCGAACGGAAACGCATTGAGGGTGTGGCACGTCAAGCCGCGCCTTTGCAGGCCCTCGGCAAACCGGCGGCACCCATCCGCCGTCGCCTGCAGCTCCTTGATGACCGGCGCAGCCAGCCACAATCCCGCGGCCAAAGGCGTCCCGAGTCGGCTTGCGACCGGCACCGTGAACTGGTCGAGCCCCTGTTCGATTTCCTCCAACGTGCGGCCCGGGTGCACATTGGTGCAATACGAAAGGGGCAGCGGGCTGAACGACATGCGTTGTTTCGGAATTCCGCGGTGACGGTGGCAGGCGGGCGGGTCGAACGCATTCCGAACTCGGCCGTTCGGAACGCCCGCGCTCGGCCCAAAGCGAAGGCAAGCACAGCGGCGGAATAGAGATTTTAACTTCCCTTCGCCGGATCTCGCAAATCTCGCATACAGTGACAATAAGACCGTGGGGAGAGCGAACACCTGGACGAGCTTTCATTGAACGCCAACCTCAGGCGCAACGGCGACAAGATCATGTGCCCAGTTCGTCTCTACACGGGAGTCATTCTTGTCGTCGCGTCGTCGGCCGCGAGCACCGCCTCACCTGAGAACCTCCAACTCTCCACCGCGCAGTGGCGGGAAGATTTGCAATTCATCGCGCGTGAGCTGCCCAAGCGTCACGGAAACGCGTTCCATTGCACGACGCGCGAGCGATTCGAAGCGACTGTCGCCGAGCTGGACCGGCGATTGCCAGGGCTCGATCCGGCGCACATCTACGTCGGCATGATGCGGATTGTGAATTCGGTTGGTGATGGGCACACC
>DASPSM010000119.1:0-15255 GCA_035623955.1 Planctomycetaceae bacterium | reverse complement strand
CATCTTGCCCCGCGGCACCATCATCCGACCGTCCTTCAGCCCGAGCCCGCCCTGGCCGGCGTGGGCCGTGTACATCCAATCGATCTGCGGGTTCTGTTGCAGCCCGGAGCAAGCGGCGGGGATCAGCACATCGGCCGGCGGCCGCTCACCAGCTTCGAGCAGCGCGACGCGGCAGGTTGGGTCTTCAGAAAGCCGGGCGGCAATCACCGCACCGGCGGAACCGCCTCCCACGACGACGAAATCGAAGGTCTCTCCCATGTGGAAGCGCTCCACAGCATTGAGTTCGGTGCTCCGCCGCTTACGGCTCAGCGGCGGCTGCACCACCGCGTGCCGTGGTTAGATGGTACCAATTCCGGCGGCGGATGCGGACTGGGCGAACGCATCACATCTCGGCCAGGATCGCGTAGAGCTTCCGCCTTGTTTCGTTCAGCACCTCGACGGCGCGGCTCCACTGCGTGCGGTCACGCCCACAGCGGATCTGACGCAGGGCATTCAGCACGCCGGCGACCGCCTCGCGCGTATTGTGGCCGCTTGAGACAGTCTCTTCGCTGAACTCCATCCAGGGCGCGTGCTCCGCGGCCTGGTTGGCCTCTTCCCGTCCTTTCTCTGTCAGTGAGTACGCCTTGCGACCGCCACTCTCTTGGCTGGCGACCAGGCCCTCGTCTTCGAGCAACTGGAGCGTCGGGTAAACGGAGCCCGGACTAGGACGCCAGACGCCCCCCGTGCGCTGGTCGAGTTCCTGGATCATCTCGTATCCGTGCATCGAACGCTCATTGAGCAGTGCCAGAATGGCCGCACGGACGTTGGCGCGCCTTCCACCGCGACGGCCCAACTCCGGACCGCCCGAGCCGAAGGGTCCAAACGGATGGTCGGGCGGGTTGCCCCGCGGCGGAAAGCCGGGAAACGGGCCGCGGAAGCGCCCGCGGCGGCCATGTTCTGCTCGTCCTTCGCCTCTGGAACGGCGGTGTCCGTGTCTGTGCCTCATCTTGTGTCTTCCTGCAAAAAAACTGGGGTTAAACCTGATCAGCCGGGAGATGCCTCGACTGTTCTTATTTATATCGACGATATATCGGTAACTTATCGATGTCAAGTCGTCGATTTTGCCAAAATTTTAGAACGGTCCACCCCGTGAGACCGAAAGAAGGCGCGACCGCGCTGCTCCTGCCGTTGCCGATTGTTACGAATCGCAATGCTTAGGCGGCGGACAGTTCCACCAGGTCGACCACAGCCCGCACTCCGGTTACGCGTCGGCAGCATTCCCAGCAAATGCGTTTCGCAAGAGCGGTCGATGCGCGGCCGCAAATTGTCGCGATTCCGTGGTCGGCGTGTACTTCGGTGAGCGTCAAACCCGGAATCTGGCGGGCTTTCACGAATTCGAGAATCCCGTGTTCAATTCGCTCGTCGGACATCGCTCGTCTCCTGAGTGTTACTACTGGTCTCAGGCGTAATCCGCGAAACGATGTGACGAGCTTTTTCGTTGCTTTGTACGCCTTTGGGTGAAGCGGACTCCGACTTTCCTGCAGCCGAATCTCGCGCAAAAAAAGCCACGGCCTTGCGACCGTGGCTTCTATTAAAAGCGATGGCGAACCATCGATTGATTGTCTGAGTCAAGCGACCGCCGTCCCCAGCAATCGCCGCGAGAATCGGATCGCTCGATGCTGGGCATACCATTGCTGCTTCACGCGGTTGGCCGAGTGCCGCCGTTTTCTGCGTCCGTCTGGCATGGCTGCCCCTTTCGTGTTTCGCGTTACGTGTCTCGATCTTTCTACGATTCCCAGCGTGGTCTCGAGCGATTTGTTACACCGCATGCCGGCGAATATGTGCAGTTTTCGAAATGAAAGGGGGAGGATGACCCGCCGTGGCGGACCACCCTCCCAAGAAGTCAACTTAACCTAGGAAACAGACGCATTCCGAGCGGCTCACTTTTTCCCGTGGCCGGGGTGGCCGAAGTGGCCGGCGAATCGGTCGTGACGGCGGAAATCGCGGCGATATCCCCAATACCCGCAGCCGTCACACGTGCTCACCGCCGGTGCGCAGGTCGTGCAAACCGCGGTCGCAACCACGGGCGTCTCGACGACCGGAGCTGGCGCCTCGGCCACCGTCACCGGCAACACTGCGCATCCGTAGCAACTCGGGTAACCCCAGGAGTAGCCGCCCCAGCCGTACCGGCCGAAGCGTCCGTACCGGAAGTCCCGATGCATTCCGCGATGCTCGCGGGAACCCATCCCGCCGTTGTGGCCGTGCGAACCGGACCCTCCCCCGTCCTTGGCAAATGCCAGCGAGGCGGGATCGGCGTTGCCGCACAGAGTCGCGGCAAACGCCACCGCCGGTACAGCCACCAGGGTGAATTTGCGAAACATGGTGAACTCCTCATTCCTTTGGCAGATTTGGTTGGCGGACGTCCGGGCTCTGCCCGCGTCCGGGCGCCGCGTCAATCCACACAACCTTCAAGGCGAAAGAGCCGCCGATTTGTTACAACGCGTGCAAGATTTCCGTCGCGCGGGGAGAGTTTTCAGAACGCGCAGATTGCTGCCGCGAAGGCAAACAGCATCGACCCGGCGCGGGAAACTTCAGGCTCGCTTATTCGTCCGTGGAGACGATGCCCGAAAGCGTCGCCAGATCGGCGCGGATCAGATGCGACAGCCAGAACAAGCAGGGCAGCCCCAGCAGGCCGACGGCCGTGAAAACAGCCATCGACTTCTCCGCGCCGGGTGGAAGGACGTCGTCGTTGATCAGACTGTCCGCCACAAGCGCTGCAACCCCCAAGAGCGGGGCCAGCGCGGCAACGACCAGATAAATCGAATTCCGACGCCCCATGCGCCGCAGCAACGGCGCATCGTCCGCCGCTCGATCAAAGTCGGCAAGCAGAAACACAGGGTACAACGAGCGGAGCGAAAACAGCGACACGATAAAGAACGGATACGACGATGCCACGAATCCGCATAACAGCAGCGAAAAGAAAAAACGAAGCATCGCGGCGGTTGGCAACTCGGCATGAACGATCCTCAGGCTGATCGGATAGACACAGGCCGCGATCGACCATTCGATGATGCTGATCAGCGCAACCAGGCGGCCCAGCTCGAGGCAGCGGTGTCGCAAGGCTCGTGCGAGATCCGGATCAAGCCTCCGCGCTTCGCAGCGTTTCATGCCTCTGTAGACAGAAAACCCCAGATACCAGAACAGCACCGCTCCCACGGGATAAGCAACACCGTTAATTACGGCTTGTGTGCGCTGGAAAAGAGGTTCGATAGGCCCGAGCTTCGAGACGATTTCGGACAGATTGTGCAGGTAATTGAAGATGCCGCCCAAAACGTTCGGAAGGCCCGCCGCCACGAACACGATCAAGACGGCGTATTGCCGCAGCCAGACGCGAAAACTTCGCTTGGGCGGAAAGAGCAGCGCGCAAGCCTGCGGATTCGTGCACAGCTCCAGCCGACGGGCCATTTCCAGCCCGCTCGACCAGCGATCTTTGCGATCGGGGGCCAGAGTCTGCTCAAGCAGCGGGGGCAGACCTTCGGGGCAGCCGGGGAGTTGATTCAGCTCGGCCAGATCGAGCGGCGCGCGTCGCCGCGCGACCATGGCTTCCACGCTGGCGGACCAATCGCCTTGGATCGCCTCTTCATGAAAAGGTCGAAAACCAGTCAGCAGCTCCCACAGCACGATTCCCAGCGAGTACAGGTCGCTGCGGCCATCGAGCTCCTCCGGGCTGCGCGAGCGGGCCGGCCCGAACGCTTCCAGCTGTTCGGGGGACATGTACGCAAGGCTTCCGCCAAAATAGGCTTCGGGAGTCGCACCGGTGACTTGGGCGCCATAACTGACATTGAAGTCAGCCAGTTTGGGTGACCCTTCGGGGGTGACAAGGATGTTGGCGGGCTTCACGTCGCGGTGCAGCACGCCCAGCCGATGCGCGTAGTCCAACGCCTGGGCGACTTTGGCTCCCAGCCGGCAAACGGCTTCCGGCCAGCTGGCTGCCGCGAGCCAGACCCTCAAGGAGGATCCGCTCGGCCGCGATTCGCCGCGGCGCTGCAGCGCTTCGTCGATCACCTGCAGCAAGAGCTTGCCGCTGCGTTCTTCGGGCGCAGTTTGTCGGACGCGTTGCACCACCCCCTGCAGCGTGCCACCGGCAACGTATTCCATGTAGAGCAAGCGCAGATTGCGATCGGGCACGGCGCGCTGGTCGAAAACTCGGACGATGTGATCGTGGTCAAGTTGAGCCAGCGTTTGCGGCTCGGTGCTGGTGTCAGTCGCGACTTTGAGCGCCACGAGTCGTTGCATCGATCGCTGGCGGGCCAGGAACACCTTGGCGAAGGCTCCGACGCCCAGTTCGACGAGCAAATCGAAATCCTCGATCGTGTCGCCCGATTGAACGCCTCCCAGCCGCCGTTGCTTGTGACTTTTGTGAAACGACGTCGTCTCGTACGGCTTGAGCCCCAAGATCGATTCCAGTTCGGCAGTCTGTCCGGGGAATTCCCGCAGGTAGTCCTCAGCCGCAACTTGCTGACCGCTTTGCTTGCGGATGTGGAACTCTTCGTAGACGAGATCGCAGGGGACTCGGCCGGTTCGCAGCTCGGGAAACTCGGCCAAGTACTCCGAGAGCCGCTTGGGGCAGTTGCGACTCAGCCAGCGATACTCGAGGTCGACTTTGATGAGCTCGATGAGCGTGAGCCGTCGAATCTCGCCCGCTTCCGGAAGGTACGCTTTGAGGTCGGGGGGCGCGGCCGAGGCCTCCCACGCGGCAACGAACGCGTCGAGAAAGCCGGCCAGCACGTCCATCGATCGGCGCGGCTGATCGAGCAACAAGCTGCCATCGGATGTCGACACGCCAGCTTCGTTCACGGTTGGCTCGGCTCTCGGAGAAAGGCTGTGCGGGCTTGTATCATAGCACTCTCCAACCCGTCGAAAACCGACGCACGGCGGCGCGACGCGCCGGCCCAAGGCCTGCTTCTCGACCTGTCGTCATGTTGCCATTATCCTGGGGCCAACCGAGTTGGCCGCGAAACCTAGAGAGTTAGATGGACGACGTCGCCGCTGAATTTGCCGCACGCATCCGCAACAAGGATTCGCAGGCGCTCGTGGAATTTATCGAGTTGCGGCGACCGCAATTGCTGGCGTTCATCGAGCGCAATCTGAGCGCCTTGCTCGGCCGGAAGATCGAGGCCGCTGACATTCTGCAGGAGGTCAGCCTGAGCGCCGTCGGCTCGCTGGCCACGCTCGAATTGGGCGACCGCGATCCGTTCTCGTGGCTCTGCCAGTTGGCCGAGCACAAGATCATCGATGCGCATCGCAAACTGGTCGCGGCCAAGAAACGCTCGGCGGATCGCGAGCTCGCTCCCCCGGAAGCCAGCGCGGAGACGCAAAGAGGGGGCTTCATCGACATGCTGGTCGTGAGCATGACGAGTCCCAGCGGCGCGTTCTCGAGGGATCAACGCGAATTCCGCCTGCAGCAGGCGCTCAAGAACCTGCCGCACGAATCGCAGGAGGCACTGCGGCTGCGATACGTCGAAGGGCTCCCCTCGAAAGAGATCGCCAGCCGGCTGCAAAAGACCGACGGCGCGACGCGCGTGCTGCTCACGCGTTCGCTGGCCAAGCTGCAAGAACTGCTGCGCAACGACAGCGAGTTTGCCAGCTTCGTCGTTCCGCCGCGCTTGGACTCGGAATCCGCAAACTGATACGCTCATCGCATTCCGCCCCCGCGCAACAATTGGCATCGCGGCGGGGTCTCCGAATTAGACCGCGCGGTCGCGCAAGATTGAGGTGCTGCATGAAATTCGCGCAGATCTTCGTGTTGGCAATCGGTCTGGTTCTCTCGCTGCGGACGGCCCACGCCGCCGACTGGCCGCAGTGGCGCGGGCCGGACCGCAACGGAATCTCGCAGGAGACCGGGCTGCTCAAGGAGTGGCCCAAAGAAGGTCCGCATCTCAACTGGCAAGTGAAGGACCTCGGGGACGGCTATTCGACCCCCTCGATTGTCGGCGACCACTTGTACCTGATTTCCAATAAAGGGATGAGCGACGAAAGCGCTCGTGCTCTGAGCGTCAGTGACGGACGAGTGATCTGGTCGCAGCGACTCGGAAAGGTGGGCGTCAACATCGGGCCGCAATATCCCGGCGCACGGTCCACGCCGACCGTCGACGGCGATCTCGTTTATGCCCTGGGCTCCGACGGCGATCTGGCTTGCCTCGACGCCAAGTCGGGCGACGTCCGCTGGAAAAAGAACCTTCGCAGCGATTTCGGCGGCGTGCCGGGGATGTGGGCGTATTCGGAATCCCCGCTGATCGACGGCGATGTGCTCGTCTGCACTCCGGGCGGTGAGACAGGCACCATCGTAGCGCTCGACAAAAAGACGGGTCATGTCGTCTGGAAGTCGCCCGTCCCGGGAGCCGACAAGGCCGCCTACGCGTCGGTGATCGTCCTTACGGTCGGAGGCGTCAAGCAGTACGTGCAGTTTCTGGCAAAAGGCCTGGTCGGAGTCGATGCCAAGACAGGCAAGTTCCTCTGGCGCTACGACAAAACGGCGACCGCGAGCCCCGCCAATATTCCGACGCCGGTCACATACGAGAACTACGTCTATAGCGCCACAGCGCGCGGAGGCGGCGGACTGGTCGAGCTCAAAACCAAGGATCAAAGCGTCAAAGCCACTCAGGTCTACTTCAGCAAGAAGCTCCCCAGCGCGATCGGCGGAGCGGTTGAGATCGGCGGCTTTTTGTACGGAACGAGCGCAGGCGGCCTGCAGTGCGTCGTATTTACGACCGGCCAGCAGAAATGGCAGAACCACGGCGTCGGCGCAGGGTCGATCTGCTACGCGGATGGACGGCTCTACCTGCACGGCGAGAATGGCCAGGTCGCCCTCGTGGAGTCCTCGTCGGACGGCTACCACGAGAAAGGGAAATTCTCGCCCCCGAATCCACCGACGCGTCGCAAAGGGCAGGCCTGGTCGTATCCGGCCCTGGCCGACGGCACCCTCTACATTTACGACTTCGGGACCCTTTGGTCCTACAACGTAAAGGCGAAAACGGCGGCCGTGGAAACGCGGGTCACGCGGTGAGGACCGGCCTGTCGGCCCGGGACCTTCAAGTCGTTTTCTTGGCGGCTCGGACCGGCTTGGGCAGGGTCGAAGCGGGTTGGGAAGGTCGGGGCAGGTCCCACAGCATTCGCGTGATCAGAGCGGTCCAACCGGTTTGGTGGCTTGCCCCGCAGCCCCGGCCGATGTCTCCGTGGAAGTACTCGTAAAACAAGACGTAGTCGCGCCAATGCGCGTCTTCGATGAACTGGCGGATCGTCCCGTGACAGGGGCGGCGCCCCTTGGAGTCGGCCAGAAAGATCTGCGCGACGCGAGCTTCGACCTCTCGGGCGACGTCCTTGAGCGTCAGCTTGCGCCCCGAGCCTGTCGGGCATTCCACCAGAAACGAATCTCCGTAAAAGTGATGATACCGCTCCAGCGCCTCGATGAACAAAAAGTTGATCGGCATCCAAATCGGCCCGCGCCAATTGGAATTGCCGCCGAACAGGCCCGTCGTTGACTCGCCCGGCTCGTAGTCGACGCGGTACTCGTGCCCGTCGGAGTTGAAAACGAACGGGTGGTCCTTGTGGATCCGCGAGACCGAGCGAATTCCATAATCCGAGAGAAATTCCTGTTCGTCGAGCAGATAACGCAGCACGCGCGCGAGGCGTTCGCGCGAAGGAATCGCCAAGAGACGCCGGCCGTCAGGAACGCCGTCTCCGGCGCGAGCCTCGCTGTCGAGCTGGCAGTACGAAATGTAAGCGGCCAGGTCCTTCCGATGGTCGAGAAACCACTGCATCCGTTTTTTGAAGCCGGGGAGGCGATCGATCTGCCGATCGTCGAGCACTTCCACCGCGAACAGCGGAATCAGCCCGACGATCGAGCGAATTTTGAGGGGCGTGTTGTTGCCTTGCACGTGCAGCTGGTCGTAGTAGAAACCGTCTGTCTCGTCCCACAGGCCGCTGCCGCCCAGTGAATTCATGGCGTCGACGATGGCCACGAAGTGCTCGAAGAACTTCGAGGCGATGTCCTCGTATTCCGGGCTTTCCGCCGCCAGCTCCAGTGCAATCGCCAGCATCGTCACGCAATAAAAGGCCATCCAAGCGGTTCCGTCGGCCTGTTCGAGCACTCCGCCGCCGGGCAATGGCCGCGATCGGTCGAAGACCCCGATGTTGTCCAGCCCCAGGAATCCGCCGGAAAACAGATTGTTCCCCTCGATGTCTTTTCGGTTTACCCACCAGGTGAAGTTGAGGAGCAGCTTCTGAAACGTGCGGGCCAGAAACAGCCGGTCTCGCTGGCCGCGCGGGGCGGTCATTTTGTAGACCCGCCAGCAAGCCCAGGCGTGCACGGGCGGGTTGACGTCCGAAAACGCAAACTCGTATGCGGGGATCTGCCCGTTCGGATGCATGTACCATTCGCGGAGAAACAGGATCAGCTGGTTCTTGGCGTATTCGGGATCGAGCTTGGCGAATGGCAACATGTGGAACGCCAGGTCCCACGCCGCGTACCACGGATACTCCCACTTGTCGGGCATCGAAATCACGTCGCGGTTGAACACGTGCTGCCAGTCGACGTTGCGGACGCGCTGATGCCCGGCGGGCGGGGCAGGCTGGTCGGGATCTCCGTGCAGCCAATCCTTCACCGAGTAGAAATAGAACTGCTTGCTCCACAAAAGTCCGGCTGCGGCCTGCCGCGAGATGCTCCGGGCCTGCGGGGTCAGGTCTTTGGACAAGATCGCCTCGTAGAACTCGTCGGTATCAGCGATCCGCTGCGCGAAGACCTGATCGAATTCGGGACCGAATGGCGTCGCGGGACTCTGACTCTCGGCGAATAGGCGCAGTCGCAGGGTAATCTGCTGGCCGGCGGGGATCTGGAACTGATAATAGGCGGCCGCTTTACTTCCACTTGGCCGCTTGCTCAGGGCATCCTTGTTGCCCTCGATCACGTATTCGTGGAATGCGTCCTTGAACTTCACAGCTGGGTCTTCGGGAAACCCGAAGACCCGAACGAAGTTCGTTTCGTTTTCGGTGAACAGCATCGTTGGCTTCTCATCGTCGGCTGGTGCCTCTGCGAAGAACCGAAAGGCCCCCAGCGAGGCATGGCTTGTTCGCAGCCCGCCGTCGGGGTCGAGGTCGATCCGCGGCTTGATCTCACAGCCCTCGTGGCCGCAGCCCCACGACCACGAGTTCCGGAACCAGAGCGTCGGCAAGAGGTGTAACTCTCCTGCGTTGGGACCGTGGTTGGCGGCAGTAATCCGAATCAGAATGTCGTCGGTATTTGCCTTCGCGTATTCGACGAAGACGTCGAAATATCGACCATTATCGAAGACATTCGTGTCGGTGATCTCGAATTCGGGATCGAGACGGCCGCGGCGGCGGTTCTCGGAAACGAGCAGATCGTACGGAAAGGCCGCCTGCGGGTATTTGTAGAGGGCCTTCAGGTACGAGTGCGTCGGAGACGAATCGAGATAGAAGTAGACCTCTTTGACGTCTTCGGCGTGATTCCCCTCGGTCCCCCCCAGGCCGAATAGCCGCTCCTTGAGGATCGGGTCGTTGCCATTCCAGAGCGCCAGCGCGAAGCAGAGGCGGCACTCGCGGTCGCAGATCCCCATCAGCCCGTCTTCGCCCCAGCGATAGGCGCGGCTGCGAGCATGGTCGTGAGGAAAATAGTCCCAGCACTCGCCTGTCGCCGAATAATCCTCGCGGACCGTCCCCCACTGCCGCTCGGACAGGTAGGGGCCCCACCGCTGCCAGTTGGCCGCGCGCAGGTGCGATTGCTGCAGGCGAAGTTGTTCGGCTGTCATGGCGGGGGTAGCAGTCATAGGGCCAGTATAAGTCCGACGCGACGTGCGGTCACGACGGCCCAATCGCGTCGTGGATCTCTGGCAAAAGAGATCTTGCTCGCGAGAGAGATCTTGCGCGGGGACTCGCTGGAATGCTCGACTTAAGAATACCTTGCGCGCGAAGTTCTTTTTGACGTGTCCCGTCGATTTCGACCCACGCGGGCCGACATTCGTCTTTGCACTCCTTGCCGGCGGTGTTACACTCCGCTTCCTCTCCCAAATTCTCCGTGATTCCAGGTCTATTCGTCCGGAGTCGTCTCTCATGCTGGGGACCAGTCTGACGTTGCCTCAATACCTCGCCCGCACCAGTGCCGAATTCGCGGGGATCGAAACGGCCGGCGTGGAACGGTTAGCCGCCGAGATTCATTCCGCCTACGAGGAGGGGCGGTTTGTGTTTCTTTGCGGCAACGGCGGAAGCGGAGCCAACGCGTCGCACATCTGCGAAGACCTGGCCAAGTCCACGCTGGAACGGGCCGACTTTGCCGACCCGGGGCGCAAGCGGCTCAAGATTGTCAGCCTCACCGACAACACGGCCGCCATTCTGGCCTGGGGCAACGACGAGGGGTTCGAGACCGTGTTTGTCGAGCAACTCAAGAATCTGGCCTCGGCCGACGACATGCTGATCGCCTTCAGCGGCAGCGGCAACAGCGCGAATGTCTTAATTGCCACCGATTGGGCCAACCACGCGCGCCTGCGGACCTGGGGCATCACCGGCTACAACGGGGGCAAGCTCCGCGACCTGGCTCAGGAATCGGTGCATGTCCCGCTCAACGACATGGGACTCGTCGAGTCGATCCACTTGCTGCTTTTCCACTGGATCCTCGACGACGTGCACGCGCGAATCTACGGCAAGGGCCGCTACGCCCAGGCCTCGCGCCGCTCGGCCACGCGCCGCAAGGTTGCGTAAAGGCGAGACGCCTGCGCGAATCATCTAACTATCGAGATGCTTCTTCCGGATCGGCTCGTTCTCGCGGCGGCCGCGCTGTTTGGCGCGCTTGTCGCGCACGCTCCGCGCGATGCGTTCGAGCACCGTCTGGGCGCGCCGCTCGCCGTCCGAGCCGGCAAACTGCAGGGCGGTCGTCATGTTGGTTTGCAGGATCTGCAGCCGCTTGCGGTGTGATTCGAATTGCCGCTGCACTTGAATCAAATTATCGATCGGCCGCCGCGGCACCACGAGCTGCTCGTAGGTCTGAACGAACCACTCCCGTTTTCCTGCGTTGCTGGTGTCGCCGGTATCGTGCTCTTTGATGTAGCGCACCAGTTTGGCCGCGCTGTCCTTCAACCAGCGCCGAGCCTCCTGCCAATCCGTCTTTGCCTGGCGATCACCGTGCATCCGCTCCTCGGGATTGAGGTCGCGATCGATCGCCGTGATCCGCGTCAGCATGCCAGAGAGCTGCTTGCGCAAGAGGACTAACTGCTTTTCGAGCTGCAGGCTCAAATTCCAGTCGGTGTCGATCATATCGTAGATGTGGCCGACATCCTGGCTCGCAGACGTCGACACTGCCGTCGTGGTGGGCGCGGCCTGCGACGACATTCCCCCAATGTACACGCGAAGTTCCGGCTGAGCCCCGGCCGTTGGGGGCGGCAGCGGCCGATCCAATGCCGCGGTGAGGACGCCCCGATCGAGGGACGTGCCATAAAGCGACCATCCAGAGACCTGATTCGGATCAACCTCCGCCGCTTGCAGGACGTCTCGAATGCTCACGATCGGGGTGTCCGCGCCCGCTCCAAACGTTTCGTCGGGAAACCGGATGACGACGCACTCTGGTGCCGCGGCCGGCTTGAACCAGGCCCAGCAGAGTCCAGCACGCGTTCCGGGCAGCGCAATCTGTTCCCACGTGTGGGATGCTGGACGCACCGCAAAGGACATAGCTGACAGGCTCTCAACCCCGGGGATTGCCGGGACGGATCAAGACCGCCCCGAGACGGGCGCCGCAACAAGACGGTTCCACCGTGAGATTTTGTCTAAACGGCTTGGTCCATTCGAGCCCCGGGCGGCTGTGCCCGCGAGTACTCGCGGCTAATTGCGGCTGGGCTGCTGTGAGGTGGAAGCGGCCGTCTTTGGAGCTGCGTCGTCCGCGTCGGGATTCTCGTCGGCGGTCGACCCGAGCGGGACCGCCGGGCCGCCGCGCAATTCGCGGATCAAGAGCTTCGCCGTGTCGGCCGGGACAGCGTAGGTTTCGACGCGGCCGGCTCGGGCGATGTTGACCCCCACTGCTTTGCCGGAAAGGTTGACGACCGGTCCCCCGCACATTTCCGGCGAGAGCACGGTGTCATGCTGGATCGCCTGCGGAAAGCCGGCCCGGCGGTGGCTCATGCGGCCACTCATGCGGTTCATCCAATAGCCGCGAGGCGGAAGCGCCCCCACGGCCCGCGCCACGGTCGCCCGCACGGTGAGCTGTTTGCCCCCTCGACGCACGACGACGTTGAGGCTATCGCCCGGAGCCAGCTTGTGGAGCATCTGGTCGAACGATTGAGGATTCTCCACCCGCTGGTCGCCGGCTTTCACGATGATGTCGCCAATCTGAACGCCCGCCCGTGCCGCCGCGCTGCCCGGGACAACGTGCGTCACTTTTGGTCCGGACGCCCCCTCGGAAAGCTGCATCCCGAGCACCCCCTTTTCGGGGGGAATGGGGCGGCGGCCCACGCTGACGATTCCGACCGCGACCGGCAAGTCCTCCATGCCCGGCGTCGCCAGCCATTGGCCGACGTGCGGCTCGCGACCCTCGGCCCACTCGATGGCCTGAAGCCCCGTCGAATCGACCTTTAACAAGGCGACGTCGTAGCGGCTGTGAATGCCGACAATCGTGGCGGGGACCAACCCGCGACCACGGATGCGGCATTGGACGTCATCGCTCAGGTCGCTCGCCTTCGTAAGAACAAGTCCGTCGGGGCTCACGATCGCACCCAGCGCAATCTGTCGGCCGCCAACGAGCACCGCGACGGTCGATGCGTTCGCTCGCGCGACCACTGCGCGGAATGCCTCGTGAACGCGCGCGCCGTCCTTCAGCTCGGACTCTGGCAGTCGCCGATCGCTGGCCCTCACCGATTGACTTGCGAAAGCACAACAGGCAATTGCGGCGAAGAGTGTGAACGCGCGACGCAAGCTCGGAGCCTTTGAAAACATGAGCACCGGTTACTCCCTCACCCGCGCCGCGATCGTGGCCCGCAGCTGTTGAGCGGCCTGATCGCGAAGGATCCGAATCTCGACGACGTCACCGGGATGCCTGGCACTGATGAGTTTTTGCAGCCCCTTGAATCCGCTCACATTCTGGCCCGCGAAAGTTGTGATGATGTCCCCCGTCTCGAGACCGGCTCGATCGGCCGGAGAGCGGGGAAAGACCATCGTGACCTTCGCCCCTTTTGCATCGTCCACTCCGTCGATGCCGAGCATGCTGGGCGAATCGCTGTCGCCGCTGTGCGCGACGGCCACGGTGGTGAGCCGATCCCAGTCGCGAAGGAAGAGCACGGCTGGGACGTGCAGGTTGAGCGTCGTGCGGGCGCCAATCCGGCTGTGGACGGCAATCACGTTTCCATTCAAGTCAAACAGTGGTCCACCCGAGTCGCCCCCCAGCAGCGGACAATCGGATTGCAGCATTCCGCCCATCAATTCGACCACCCGACCGAGTCGCACGACGGGAGCGCGACCCTCCTGGTATCCGCCGGGATGGCCGGTCGCAACACACCAATCGCCCACGCGCAGCGAGTGCAGATCGGAAATCTTGCACGCGGGAAACGGCCCCCCTTCCGCGATCTGAACAACGCCGCAATCGGTGCCTGCGTTGACGCCCAGGGTGTGTCCCTCGAGATGCTTGCCATCCGGCAACACCACGGTGACCTTGCGACCGGGAGTCATCACCACGTGTGCGGCCGTCAGCACCAGCCCACTTTCGGAAACGACGACGCCGCTCCCCTGCGAGTCGCCCACGATGATCCCGACCGTGCACTGCCGCACGCGATCGACGATTGGTTCCAGACGGGCTTCGATCGCCCGCAGGTCAGCCGCGTTTTGCGGATCGCGCTCGGCCGGACTGGTGGGCCGCTCGGAATGGACGACCGGCGGAAGCACATGGGCGGGCGTCATCGGCGCCGCTCGCGTCAAAACGCCTTCGCCCCACATCGCAGTCAGAGACCACATCACGGCGACAAGCGTCCGTTGGACCGCGCTTCGGCCCAACGGACGCTCGCGGTGGTGCAAAAGACAAGGATTGAGGGATCGGATCATTTTGACCGCGCAACCTAGGATCGGCCCAGCTTGAGAACCATATGTCAGCCTGCCGGATCTTGGCAAGACGTTGATTCGGCTCCTGAACCGCTGTTTAAGCCTCGTTTGGCGTCTCCGGCGAACGTCCGCTATTCTTGGAAGCGGCGGGCGCCCACGGCCTTCGCTCGAAAGAACAGCGGATGAATGTAATTCGGACCACCATCCCCGATGTCCTGGTCATCGAGCCGCGCGTCTTTCGCGATCCGCGCGGGTTCTTCAAGGAGATCTACCAGCGCGTTCGATACGCGGAAGCGGGGATCGAGGGTGAGTTCGTTCAGGATAACATTTCACGCTCGCGGCGAGGGACACTTAGGGGGCTGCATTTTCAGGTCGAGCACGCTCAAGCGAAGCTGGTGCAGGCCCTTTCCGGACGCATCTTCGACGTCGCAGTCGACCTGCGGCGAAACTCGCCCACCTTCAGCCACTGGGTTGGACGAGAGCTGAATGACGAGAACCATCACCAAATGTACATCCCGCCCGGGTTTGCACACGGCTTCTGCGTGCTGAGCGAAACGGCCGACCTGTTCTATAAATGCACCGATTTTTATTACCCCGAACACGAGCGCACGCTCCTTTGGAACGATCCGGATGTCGGAATCCGTTGGCCCTTGGAAACCGAGCCGGTGTTGTCGGAGAAAGACCGCCGCGGCACTCCGCTGGGGGAAATCGAATGTTACGAGGACCGATGAGATGGCCGCGATGAGTGCGACTAATCGCCCGCGCGTGCTCTTGACGATGGGAGATGTTGCCGGAATCGGCCCGGAAGTCGTCGCTCGCGCGTGCATCAACCGGGAAGTCACGCGCGAGTGCCAGCCAATCGTTGTCGGCGACGCCACGATCCTCGAACGTTCGTTGCGATTGATTGGCTCGACGGCCGGCGTTCAATGCGTTGAGTCGCCAGCGACTTTTGATGAGGCCGATGACGCCGCCGAGGCGATTCTGTGCTGGAACCCGCTGGACGACGAACAGTCGAAGTCGCTGCAAGCGGTCAAACTCGGGACGCTCGATGCGCGAGCCGGGCGAGCGGCCTATGAGTGGCTGGTCGCCGCGACGCGCGCCGCGCTCGAAGGCTCGGTCGATGCAATCGTGACCGCGCCACTCAACAAGGCCGCGCTGCGCCTCGCGGAGCTCGAGTATCCGGGGCACACG
>DASPSM010000102.1:0-3461 GCA_035623955.1 Planctomycetaceae bacterium | reverse complement strand
GCCGCCCAGGCGGACGCTTCGCAAGAGGGGGCGAAAGCCAAGCTCGATCCCTGGGCTCAGTACGCCCAGGTCTTGTTGGCGTCCAATGAATTCTTGTTTGCGGATTGAATGATCATGCGCGATTGCCGGACACGATACCTCTCACCCCCAGCCCCTCTCCCGCAAGGGGCGAGGGGGAAGAGTTCCATTGGTGGCGCCGCTCGATTCAGTGGCGCCGTTGGCACACCTTCCAAACCGGGCGTCACGCCAGAACCTTCTCCCCTCTCCCCTTGCGGGAGAGGGGCTGGGGGTGAGGGGCATTCGCGATACGTTTCCCGGCAACGTGCAGAGTATTGATTCCTAACGAGGCCAGAGAATGTCACCGGCACTGTCTTCGACAAACGAGTTGAGCGGGCAAAAATTCCTGTCCCGGCGTCAGCTCCTCGCGCGCACCGGCACCGGGCTTGGAATGCTCGGCCTGGTGGGCTTGTTGGGCGACTCCGGAGCGCTCGGCACCGCTGCCGTCGCCGGCGAACTATCCCAGGCTCCCAAGCGAACGCATTTTCCCGGCCGCGCCAAGCACGTGATCCACATTTACTTGAATGGCGGACCGTCGCAGGTCGACACGTTCGACCCCAAGCCAGCCTTGGCGAAATACGCCGGGCAGCGACTCCCCACGGGAAACCTGAGCACCGAGCGGCCGACCGGCGCGGCCCTGCCGTCGCCTTTTCGCTTCCGCCGCTACGGCCAGAGCGGAATGGAAGTCAGCGAGATCTTCCCGAAGACGGCCCAACATGCCGACGACATTTGCGTCATCCGCTCGATGTACTGCAACACGCCCAATCACGAGCAGTCGATGCGGCTGATGAACACGGGGGACGAGCGGCTCTCGCGCCCGAGCTTCGGTTCGTGGCTCTTGTACGGCATGGGGACCGAGAACCAGAACCTGCCGGGCTTCATCGCCATGTGCCCCGGCCTGCCGGTCTCGGACGTCTCGAACTGGCGATCGTCCTTCCTGCCGGGAGCTTTTCAGGGCACCTACATCGACACGCGGAAGACCAAGGTCGACGAGCTGATCGACAATATCCGCAACCCGGTGTTGTCGCAGCGGGCGCAGCGCCGGCAGCTCGATCTGCTGGCCGCGCTCAATCGCCGCCACCAGCAGGCGCGCGCCGACGAGCCGGGGCTCGAGGCGCGGATCGAATCGTTCGAGCTGGCTTTCCGCATGCAGACGGCCGCGACCGACGCCTTCGACGTCAGCCGCGAACCCAAGCACATTCAAGAGATGTACGGCCCCGGCGTGCAGGCGCGACAGCTCTTGATCGCCCGGCGGCTCGTCGAGCGCGGAGTGCGATTCGTCCAGCTTTATCACGGCGACGTGCAGCCCTGGGACGCCCACTCGCACTTGGAGCAAAACCACCGCGAGCTAGCGAAGCAGTGCGACCAGCCCATCGCCGCGCTTCTAACCGACCTCAAACAGCGCGGCCTGCTGGAGGAGACTTTGGTCCTCTGCGGCGGCGAATTCGGCCGCACGCCCGCCGTCGAGCTGGCCCAGGCGGGCACCGGGAATCCCCTGTTCGGCCGCGACCACAATCATTGGGGGTTCACCGTCTGGCTGGCCGGCGGGGGCGTCAAAGGGGGCACGACCTACGGCGCGACCGATGAATTCGGCTATCGGGCCGTCGAAAATCGCGTCCACGTCCACGACCTGCACGCCACGATGCTGGCCCTGTTGGGCTTCGATCACACGCGGCTGACCTACCGGTACGCGGGGCGCGACTATCGCCTCACCGACGTTTCCGGGACCGTCGTCCGTGATATCATTTCTTGAGGCGCGGCTGCGGACGGAATTTCGTCCGCGTTAGAGCGCTCGGCCGCATTTTTAGCGCACCGAGCAGCCCGCGACCGTCTTGCTTTTCCAGGTGGGTGCCGGTTTGCATTTGCCATTCCTTTCTCGCGAGCGCAGTCCCGCCGCTGGCGGTCTGCCGCCGCTGGCTGAAGGGGGCGAGCCGACCGTGGGGGAGCCCGCAGGGGCGGCCGCTGCCGTTGCCAAAAGGTCCGCGCGGCGCCGGCCTCTCCTTCGTCGCACGTTTGTGCTGGGCGCGCTGCTCGTCGGGCTGACCCTGGCCGTCTACGGACAAACGTGCCGCTTCGATTTCATCGTCCTCGACGATCCGTCGTACGTGAAATGGAATCGATACGTGCTCGACGGGCTGAAACCCTCGAGCGTGAAGTGGGCCGTCGCGCAATTCAACGACGCCAACTGGATCCCGTTGACCTGGCTGTCGCTGATGCTCGACGCCACGTTCTTTCACAATTGGCCGGACGGCTATCACATTACGAACGTGCTGTTGCACGTGGCCAACGTGCTGTTGGTGTTCATCGTGTTCACGCGGATGACGCAGAGTGCCGCCAAAAGCGCGTTCGTCGCCGCGCTGTTTGCGATTCATCCGCTGCATGTCGAATCGGTGGCCTGGGTGACCGAACGCAAGGACGTGTTGTGCACCTTTTTCGGCCTCCTCTCGCTGTGGGCGTACGTGAGCTACGCTCGAGAACCGCGGCGCTCCCGATACGTTGCCGCCTTTGGCTTTCTGGCGTTGAGCTTGCTCGCCAAGCAGACGTTCGTGACGCTGCCTTGCGTCTTTTTGCTCTTGGACTACTGGCCGCTCAACCGGCTCGGACTCCTTCCAGCTCGCGCGGGCGGCAACGCAACTCAAGACGGCGTCGACTCGGCTCCCGCGTCGATGACAAACCTTCGGGGCCCGCTTCGGGAAAAAATCCCGTTTTTTGCGCTCGCCGGAGCGTTCAGCCTCATCGCGGTGATCGCCCAATCGAAGGGGGGCATCCGCAGTCTGGAGGCCGTCCCATTCCGCGCGCGGGCCCTCAACGCCATCTGGGCCTACGGCTGGTACGCCTGGAAGGCCCTCGTGCCGCTCGACCTGGCGATCTTCTATCCGCACCCGCTTGAACAATTGCGTCCGGTCGACGTGCTCGTGCCGACGACGTTTCTCGTGGCGGCGACGGCTGTCGCGATCGTCAACCTGCGCCGCCGGCCCTATCTCATCGTCGGTTGGCTTTGGTACTTGGGCACGCTGTTTCCGCTGATCGGTCTGATTCAGATCGGCAAACAGCGCGTGGCCGACCGATACGCCTATTTGCCCCTGTTGGGGCTCTATCTGGCCGTCGCCTGGCTCATCCCGTCGCTTCTGCCCAGCACGCGGCTGCGACGCTGGCTGTTGCCCGTCGCGGCCGTGGGCGCCGTGGGCGTCTACGCGTTCCTGGGGTTCAAGGAGGTCCAACTGTGGGGGGACGACGTGCGGCTGTTCGAGCACGCCCTGGCGGTCACCCAAAACAATGCCATGAGCCGCTGCTCGCTGGGCTGCGCGCTGCTGGGTCGCGGCGACCACAAGGCGGCGATCGCCAATCTCGAAGACGCGATAAAGCTCGACCCCGACGACGCCCAATCGCACGACGACCTGGGA
>DASPSM010000099.1:0-8738 GCA_035623955.1 Planctomycetaceae bacterium | reverse complement strand
TCAACCAGACCAGCCAGAATATCGGGGCCCGGCGGCTCTACACCCTTTTGGAGCGGCTGCTCGAAGACGTGAGCTATTCCGCCCCCGATGCGGCCAAGAAAACCATCACGATCGATGCCGAGTACGTCCGCGACAAGCTGGAAGCAATCACTGCGAACGAAGACTTGACCAAGTTCATCCTGTAAGGCCCCCTCAGTCTTTCCCCCCTCGCCCCTTGCGGGAGAGGGGCTGGGGGTGAGGGGTCTTTTTGGCGGGAGTTCCAGCCATGAGCGATGCCGAACAAACTCCCGAACAAAAGCCTTCGGCGCAGGCGCCTGGCTCGGCTCCCAAGCCAACCGGCAGCACGACGGCCCGCATTATCCGCGAAACGGACATGATGCGGGCCGGCCACGATGCCGTCCTGCGCGGGGTCTCCGCCAGCGAATTGGTGCTGGAGGGACCGCCCGGGCTGAATCTGCAGGACCAAATCAAAATCAAGCTGCACCACGTCGTCCAGCGGTTCGACAAAGAAGTCCGCGGGCTCGTGCGGCGCATTGAACCGATCGACGCTCAATTCGAGCGAATTACCGTCGAACTGTTTACGCGGCTGACGCCGATCGAAGTGTCCGTTTTGAAGATGGGCATTGACGTGTCGAGCGGCAACACGGAGCGGAAGTGGTATTGAACCTGCGTCATCAAAACGCCGCGCGATAGGAACGTCGATGACCGAGAGCGCCCCCAAGCCCGATCCCAAGAACGTCCTGGACCTGCTGTTCGCCTTTCGTCTGTCGAAGACCATGTTCGACGCGGTTTCGCTCGGCGTGTTCGACGCGCTCGCCGAACGGCCGCAGTCGGCCCCCTCGCTGGCCGAGCGATTAGAGGTGAATTCCGACGCGCTGGAGCGGCTGCTTGATGCCTGCGTCGGGCTCAAATTATTGGCCAAGAATGGGGCCGACTACACGAATACTCCCGAGGCGTCCGTCTATCTGTGCAGCCAAAGTCCCGATCGGATGACGGGCTACATCAACTATTCCAACGACGTGATGTGGAGCATGTGGGCCAATTTGAAGGACGCCGTCCGCGAAGGAACCAACCGCTGGAAACAAACCTACGGCCTCGACGGGCCCCTCTTTTCGTCGTTCTACCGCACCGAGGAGGCGCTGCGTGAATTCCTGATGGGCATGCACGGCTTCGGCCAGATCAGTTCGCCGCACGTCGTCTCCGCGTTCGACCTGGCCCGGTTCAAGCACCTGGTCGACCTGGGAGGCGGGACGGGGCATCTGGCGATTGCCGCGTGCCGGCAATATCCTGGTTTGACCGCGACCGTTTACGATCTGCCCGAGGCTCTCCCTTTGGCACGCCAAATCGCGGCCGCGTCCCCCGTCGCTGATCGCATCCGTTTCGAAGGGGGCGACTTTTTTCAGGATCCGCTTCCGCAGGCCGACCTCTTCAGCCTGGGACGCATCCTGCACGACTGGACCGAGGCCAAAATCGTGCGACTGCTTTCCCGCGTCTACGAGCGGCTGCCGAGCGGCGGCGGCCTGCTGATCGCGGAGAAGCTGCTCGACGACGACAAATCGGGACCGAGCTGGGCTCAGATGCAATCGCTCAACATGCTGGTGTGCACCGAAGGCAAGGAGCGGACGCTCGGCGAGTACACCGAGCTGCTCCAGAAGGTCGGCTTCCGCAACGTGCGCGGCAGCCGCAATCCCTCTCCGTTGGACGCGGTCCTGGCACTGAAGCCCTAGCTCGAAACGCGCGACGCATGCTGTTTCAGTTCGAAGGCGTCACGAAGACCTACGGGCCCGTCGTCGCGCTCGACAATTTGTCCGTGACCGCGCCGGCAGGCGCCATCGGACTGTTGGGGCCGAACGGATCGGGCAAAACGACACTGATCCGGTCGCTCTTGGGCCTTACCCGCGTCGATCGGGGCTCGGGGCATGTTCTGGGAATGGACTTTCGCCGGCGTCAGCTCGACATCCGGCGCGCCGTGGGCTTCGTCCCCGAGGATGAGTGCCTGTTTCCGCACGTCGTGGGGGTCGAATTCGTCACGTACGCGGGCGAATTGGTCGGCATGTCGACCAAGGACGCGATGCAGCGCTCGCACGAAGTGCTCGATTACGTCGGGCTGGGCGAGGCCCGTTACCGCAAGGTGGAGTCGTACTCGAGCGGAATGAAGCAACGCCTCAAGCTGGCCTCGGCCATCGTGCACGATCCACAACTCTTGATTATGGACGAGCCGACAAACGGTATGGATCCGCGGGGCCGCGAAGACCTGCTCGAGCTCGCGCGGGATCTCACCCACAACAAGGGGATGAGCCTGCTGTTCTCGAGCCACCTCTTGCCCGATGTGGAAACGGTCTGCGATGAGGTGATCGTCCTCGGGCGCGGCAAGCTGCTTACGGAAGGCAATATCCAGGAGCTCAAGCAGCTGCACAATCGCAGCTTCGAGGTTCGTTTGAAGGCGGACACCCGCCCGTTTGCCGAGCGGTTGAAGGCCCTTGGCTGCGGCGCCGAACTGCGGGACGAGTCGCTCGTCGTGCAGATTCCCGAGGGCCGCACGCAGCAATTGCTGTGGGAGGTCGCGGCCCAAGAGCGAGCGCAGATTCGCAATTTGCGGCCGCAGCGCAGCACGCTCGAAGAAGTCTTCCTCAAAGCGGTGGAGCAGGCCTGATGCCGATCTTCGATCAAGGCTATCAGCACTGGAAGGGGCAGCTGTCGGGCCATGCCTGGCGCTGGCTGGCGATCACACGCCACGGTGTGCGGATCGGCATGCAGGGCCGCGTGTTCCGGGCTGTGCTTCTGGTCTCATTGCTGCCGGCCATGGCGTTGGCCACCGCGCTGTGCATCTGGGGACTGGTCGAACGCCGGTCCGATCTCGTCAGCACGATCGTTCAGTTTCTCGTGAGCGCGCAGATTCTGAGCCCCGGCATCGTGGACGACCCGCGTCATTACCGCCTCGAAATCTGGACGTTGTGCTACAACTTCTTCCTCTCCTGCGAGCTGACGCTGTCGATGATTTTGATCCTGCTCGTCGGGCCCAACCTCATCAGCCAGGACCTGCGTTTCAACGCGCTCCCCTTGTATCTGTCGCGGCCTTTGCGCCGCATCGATTATCTCGCCGGCAAGCTGGGAGTGATCGCCGCGTTTTTGGGGTTGGCGATTATCGTTCCCTGCCTGTTGTCCTACGGCCTGGGACTCCTCTTCAGCCTCGACTTTTCCATCGTCAAGGACACGTACCGGCTGCTGTTGGCCAGCGTGGCTTACGGCGTGGTGATCATTCTGTCAGCCGGGATGCTGATCCTGGCTCTGTCGTCGCTCACGCGGAACTCGCGTTGGGTCGCGCTGTTTTTCCTGGGCATCTGGATCGTCAGCAATATTGCGTCCGGTCTTCTCGAGCTGGCAGATCGCGAGCAGCGCCGAATCGCTTTCAATCGAGAGATGACGGCAGCCACTCCCCAAAAGACTCCGGCGCCGAAAACCCGTGAGGAACGCCGGCGACGGATGGAAGTCATGAACGCGGCGCAAGCAGAGCGGCTGGAGAAGTTGGAAGCGCAGCAAACGGAGGCCAGCAAAAGCGACTGGAGGCCTCTCGTCTCGTATACGGGCAACCTGTCTCGCGTCGGCCGTCAGCTTCTCAGAACCGACGCCTGCTGGGAAAAGTTGAGCGAAGTCCAACCTCTCGCGTTGCGAAAGCGATTTCTTGCGACGTGGACCGGGCCGCAATATCCGTGGTACTGGTCGGCGGGCGTGCTGTCGGGACTGTTCGTACTTTCGGCAGTCATTCTGAGCTTTTCCGTCCGCTCGTTGGATCGACTGAGATAATCCGGATCGATGAGATGACACGCACCGGTGACATGGCGCCGATCGTTGACTTCCACGAAGTCTCGAAGTGGTACGGCAACGTGATCGGGATCAACAAGCTCACCGTGCGGGTGCCGGCAGGCGTCACGGGCCTCTTGGGGCCCAACGGCGCGGGCAAGTCGACCTTCTTGCAACTGGCGACCGGCCAGCTCTATGCCAGCCAGGGAAAAGTCCGCGTCCTGGGTCAGCGCGTGTGGAACAACTCGGGGATCAACCGGGAGATCGGGCTCTGCCCCGAGCAGGACGCTTTTTATGAATGGATGACGGGCTGGGATTTCGTCTACACGTCCGCGCGGCTTGCCGGACTCAGCCGATGGGCCGCCCGCGACGCGACCGAACGGACACTCGAGGCCGTCGGGATGACCCAGTACCAGGGCCGCGCCATTCGCGGCTACTCCAAAGGGATGCGCCAGCGCACCAAGCTGGCCCAGGCCCTCGTGCACGATCCGCGGGTCCTCTTTCTGGATGAGCCGCTGACGGGCACGGATCCCCTTGCCCGACACGATCTGATGACCATCATCCAGCGGCTGGGAAACGAGCGAAAAAGCGTGGTCGTCTCCAGCCACGTGTTGCACGAGGTGCAGACGCTCACGCCGAACATCATCCTGCTCAATCACGGCCGCCTCGTGGCGGAGGGGAACGTCCGCGACATCCGCGACCTGATCGACAAGCATCCGCACCAGATCGTGCTGATTTGCGAGGAGTACCGCAAACTGGCCGCACGCGTCCTCTCGTGGCCCGACGTGGAAGGCGTTCGCGTGCTCTCGCAGCAGAAGGGAATCATGGTCGAAACGCATAAGCCGGACGCGTTCTACGGCCGTTTGCCGGAGCTGTCGCTGGAAGACGGAATGGCCATCAAGGAGGTCTATTCGGAGGACGATTCCCTCGAAAGCGTCTTCAAGTACCTGGTGAACGCATGAAACCGCCCGCGGTCGCGGAATCTCCTCGAGCCCTGGACGTCGCGCCCGATCGCCCTCCGCTTGGCTCGTCGCGGCTGGTCTCGCTGTGGACTGCCTACGCGCTCACTTTGCGGCAGCACCTGCATGGCAAGCGCTGGATGGTGATCGCGGGAATGTGCGTCTTGTGTGCCGGGCTGGTGGTTGTTGTGCGGGCAACCGCGCCCGATGTGCCGGCAATCATGCTCGAGTTCGTATTTGCGTTTCTGTTCATTCCGCAGGCGATTCTGCCCTTGCTCGCGCTGATCTACGCTTCGGGGATCGTGCGGGACGAGCAGGAGGAGCAGACGATGACCTATCTGCTCATTCGGCCGATTCCCAAGTGGGCGCTCTACAGCGTCAAATTGCTTGCGACGCTTACGACGACGGTGACCCTCGCCGTGCTGCTGACATTCCTGACCTACGCGGCTGTTTATGTCGGCGCCGAGACGGGAACGAAAGACGCCCCTTTTCGCGCGCTGCAGGCGGCCTCGATTCACGCCTTGGCCGTCGTCGCTTATTGCTGCCTGTTTGGATTGATCAGCCTTTTGACCAAGCGCGCGCTGGTCGTCGGAATTCTGTACGCGGCGCTGTTCGAGGGCCTGATCGCCAACCTCCCCTTCAGCATCCGCCTGGCAACCGTGGTCTATTACGCGCGGTTGATCGCCTATCGCAGCATGACATTCCTGGTTCCGCTCCCGAACAACCCGTCCCGCACGAACGACCTCGCCGCCGAGATCTGGCAATTCGACCCCAAGACCGATCCGGGGCTGCTGTCTCACCCGCAGACCCGCACCTGCCTGATCGTGCTTTTGGCGGCGAGCGCGGCTTGCGCGGTCATCGCGGCGATCCTGTTTTCAATCCGCGAGTTCCACCTCAAGACGCCGGAAAAAGCCTGAGGCACCCGAAGACAGTCCGGCGATTCACAGCCGCCACGCCATCACTTCGATGCGAAGGCCGCCTTGTTCCTCGACACGAAGTCCGCGAGCAAGGCGTCGATGTTCTCATCGCTGAATCCTTCGGAGGCCGCGCGCATCTTGCGGGATTCGGAGGTAGAAAGATTGCTCAGCTGCTCTTGTCGTTTGTTGCGATCGGGCGAGGGCCCGGCAGCGCCAAACAGGTCGTTCGTTGCCTTGACCAGTTGGGCCGTCCGCTTGGCGCCGATTGTTTCGAGCGCCTGCACGACGTCTCGAGCGTGGTCCGCAGCGTTGCTGAAGTAGTAGCGCTCGAAACCGCCAAAATTCACAGCGAACTGGAATTCTGAGAGACAGAGAACGACTTTCTCCGGCTGCGACAGCTTTTCGTAGCCAAGCTTCGTATTCCGATCAAAGACCGATCGCCTCACCATGCTGGACTGGGACGGGGCCGCGAGCCGCGGCGCCGGCTCGTCCGGAACGCTTGCGTCCGGGGAGCTGTAGTTCGGGTCGCAGCCGCAAACAACCAGACAAACGGCGCACCAGCAACTGCCGGTCATCGCAGCGCGAGAGCGAGGTTCCTTTTGCATGGGCTGGCTCCGCGGCCTGGCCAACTCAAACTGCGAACGCTCTGGTTCATTGGCCCAGACTCAATGCGGCATACTCGACGTGCACGTTCGTGCGGATGCCGCCCCGCGGTGTGAAGGCGGCTGTAATCTTCATCGACCGCGGCCTGGTGACCGACACGAGGTCGTCGAGAATGCGGTTGGTCACGTCTTCGTAAAACGCGCCCTCGTTGCGATAAGTCTGCAGATACAGCTTAAGCGACTTAAGCTCGAAACACAGCCGATCGGGCACGTAGCTGATCGTCAGCGTGCCGAAGTCCGGCTGGCCGGTCTTCGGGCAAAGCGATGTGAATTCGGGACAGATCGTCTCGATGACGTAGTCGCGATCGGGATGCGGATTCTCGAAGGTCTCGATTATCGCGATCCGCTGTTGATGCGCCGCCTTCGAAGCGGCAGCCTGGTTCGGTCGACGGTGATTGGCCATATCTTAAGAATAGCCGCGATCTCGGGCGATCACTTCGCCGGTGGCTCGATGGTCTCGGGCTTCACGTAGTACTCGCTGATGTTGAATTCGCCTTTAACCTCCGCGTCGAGGATCTTCAGCCGCGTCTCGATCCGCTGCAAGCGCTGCTCGAGGGCCGGATGAATGATCGGTCCCGGGTCGACGGGCCGCACGCGCGGCACGGCTGGATGGCCCAACTGGCGCTGGAGCGCCGCAAACATGTAGAGCGGGTCTTTGCCCCGATTGGCCTTGGCGATGCGCCCCTCCTTCAGCCCAAAGAGGATCGGGTAGGAGGGCTTGTACTTGGGGTTGCGCTTGCGCTTTTCTTCGACGTACTGCTCCGAGCGGTAATAGATGAGCTGAGCGAAATCGGTCGAACCGAGCCGCAGCCGCACCTTCAGGATCCAATCCTTCCACGCCTTGTCATAAAACGGGTCGTCGGCAATGGCTTTCATGCCCCGGTCGTAGCCCAGGCGGTTCCGGGCCACGCACTCGAATTGATAAATGAAGAGCCCGGCCGGCACGGGATTGCCCGCCAGATATTCCGCGAGTCGCTCGAGCACCGAGAGTGCCGTCTTTTGGTCGAATCGCGAGCGCTCCTCTTCGGCCTTCGACATCACGAACGTCTGGAACGCCGTGAAGTAATGGCTCAGGCGAGCCATCCCCGGGCTGATCCGACCGTTGTGCAGGATCTCGCCCCGGAGGAAGTCCATGGCCTTGGGGAGATTGCTGGTCGCCAGCAACTCTTCGGACAGGCCGTGCAGGATTTCTTGCGACGGAAGATTGTCCTCAAGCCGTTCCCGATAGGCCCGAAAACAATAGGCCTGCTCGATGTATTCTTCGCGATCGTGGATGCGGTCCGGGGTGCGGTCGCTCATGCGTTTTTCGAGGTCTGGAACGGGTCGAAAATCGATTATAAGTCCCGCCGTCCAGAGGGTCTCAGATTTTCTTTTCCCACGGTTGCCGGGGAGGGGTCGGATTGCTAGTTAACACGTGTCAACTCGGCTATGATCCGGGCCTTAAAAATATGGGCAACGAAACTGGGACCCCGTAATTCGGATAACGTGCAGAAAATGAAGCGACGAGTTCCGACAATTGTACTGGCGCTGGTGACCTTCGGGTGTCTCGGCGCGATGGCCATGCAGATGAGCCCCGGTGATCTGGGCTCAAAGTCAGCCTCCACCGGCTCGGGCACGAAGGAAACCGAACACGTCACACTCTTTGATCCTATCGTCGGCTCGGACTTCGCCGGATACGAGAAGGTCCTGCTCGTCCTGAACGTCTTCATCGCTCTGGGCGGACTGGCCTACGCTTTGATGCTGGTAAAGCAGGTCCGCGAGGCCCCAGAAGGCACGCCGCGGATGCAGGATATCGCCCGGGCCGTGCGCGAGGGGGCGAACGCCTACCTTTATCGACAGTTCCGTGTCGTCGGGGTGTTGATCGTGGTGATCACGGTCTTGCTCTACCTGGCGGCGACATGGACCAATGCGGCCCCCGCGATCGCCTGGGGGCGTGCGATCGCGTTCCTGATCGGTTCGACGTTTTCGGCGACGGTCGGTTTTGTCGGAATGCGACTGGCGACGATCGGTAACCTGCGCGTCGCGGCGGCGGCGCAAACGAGCTTCGGCCAGGCGCTGCAACTGGGCTATCGCACGGGCACGATCACCGGAATGCTCACCGACGGCCTGGGGCTGTTGGGCGGATCGATCATCTTCCTGGTTTATGGCGAGCATGCCTACGAGGCATTGCTCGGCTTCGGTTTCGGTGGAACGCTGCTGGCTCTCTTCATGCGTGTCGGCGGCGGAATCTATACGAAGGCCGCGGACGTCGGGGCCGACCTCGTCGGCAAACTCGAAAAGGGAATTCCGGAGGACGATCCGCGTAACGCCGCCACGATCGCGGACAACGTCGGTGACAACGTCGGCGACTGCGCCGGAATGGCGGCCGATATCTTCGAGAGCTACGAAGTGACGATCGT